>CAZFSJ010000028.1:0-6964 GCA_964521605.1 Candidatus Woesearchaeota archaeon | reverse complement strand
TTGACACCTATACAAGGTCCTCCTACACAGATATTGTTAAAAGAAGGGATAAACTGAAAAAAGCAGTGCTCAAAGGAAAGATTTCAGAACAACGCATAGATGATTCCCTGGAAAGGATACTTAAGATGAAAGGTTATGAAGTTGTTTATTGAATAATCTAATCTTTCTGTATATAATCAAGTATAATAAACAATATAAATTAAATACATTTTTATTGTTAATGGGAGATATGGAAGTCTTTGATAAAAAATATTTTGCTTCTCCTGAAAACAACTTTACAGGATACAAGTTTGAAATGCAATATTTAGCAAATTCACAAATTAAGGCTTTATTTAATCAGATTGTAAGACATGGTGGAGGAATCTCAAAGGAGAGTCCTTTAATAGTAAGATTTATGGTGAAGCATTTTTTTCCTTTTCCTGATTGCAAGGATATGAAGGGACAAGAATATAAACATACCCTATACAATACATGGGTTATGTCAAGCAATCTTCCTGATTTGATTGTAAAAAATGACAATTATAAAATTAATTTTGGAGAAGGGATTATATTTTTACAGGAGCAAAAGAAGACAAGAGAGGGGAATATTGTATTAAATGAATTTCCAAGAATAGATACCTTTGCATTTTATGATTCCAATTCTGATAAGATAAATTCCTTATTTGATAAAGAAGGTTTGGACAGGAAATTATACACTAACTATTTTGAATTAAAAAATAGGTAAGACGGCACCAATGCTTCGCAGCTTTTCGGCCACTAGAACATCCGGCGTAAGATGCTTAACTTCTGTGTTGGGAATCGGAACAGGTGGTACCAACTTACTATGGCCGTCTTGAAATTATCTCATCTTTTGGATTTATAAACCTTTTTATAGGTATGATTTCTTGATTTTTGATAGAGCGGGGATGCCGGAGTGGTCAAACGGGTCAGATTAAGGCTCTGATAGCTTAGTGCTTACCTAGGTTCGAATCCTAGTCCTCGCATATGCCCGAGTAGCTCAACCTGGATAGAGCAGTGGGGTCCTAACCCAAAGGTTACAGGTTCAAATCCTGTCTCGGGCGTAATAATCTTTATAAGCAACTTTTTTCAATTCAATTACATGACAACAAAGCCATTTTCATTTGATGAATTTCTGAGCATATACTCTAAAGTCCCAAGAATCTGCGTTGAAATAGTGGTTAAAACAAAAAAAGGGATTATTCTTACAAAAAGGGCAATAATTCCCTGGAAAGGATACTGGCATCTTCCAGGAAGCACAGTTCTTTTGAATGAAAAACTTGAGGATACCGCAAAAAGAGTTGCTCGGGAAGAGCTTGGTCTTGAGGTTTCGGTTGAAAAAATGCTTGGAATCACGGAATCCATAACAAAATCCAGGGATTATCCAAATCATGGAATCTCAGTTATATTCCTTGTTAATCCTGATAAGGGCAATGTAAAATTGGATGGTCAGGCAAGTGAGTTAAAGTTATTTACTAACCTTCCAAAGAAGATAATTCCTTCCCACAGGAATTTTTTAAAAGCCAAGCTCAATATACATTAAATCTCTTTACTTCCTCAAAACAAAAACCTTTAAAACACTTCTAAAATATAGATTTATAATATAACCTATGCGTGGGTAGTTCAGCGGCAGAATCTCTGGCCTCCATAAACAAATCTTTGAGGTGACCAGATGACCCGGGTTCGAATCCCGGCTCGCGCATTTTTAAGATGGAACAGGAAACAAACACCACAAAAAAGAACTGGCATGACAGGCACTACAAAACCCTGCTTTTGATACCAATAGTAATGCTGCTCTTTTCATTTACATATATGGGTTTTTTTTACTCTCAGCACCATGATTTTTTCCTTAAGGATATCTCTTTAGTGGGGGGCACTTCAGCGACAATTTACGTTAATACAGATATTCCTTCACTTAAAGAAGCACTTACAGATAGATTTGGAGAGGTCAACGTAAGGGAAGTTTCAGATTTGATAACAGGAGAACAACTGGCAATAATAATAGATACAACTGCCTCTGCAGATGATACAAAAAGCTTTCTGGAGAGTTATCTTGGTTATACACTGGATGATTCCAACAGCAGTTTTGAATTTACAGGATCTTCACTTAGCCAGTCTTTCTACAAACAGCTTTTGATTGCAATACTTGTTTCCTTCATCTTTATGGCAATTGTTGTTTTTATACTGTTCAGGAATCCGGTCCCTTCTGGTGCAGTGATTATATCGGCATTTTCAGATATATTCATGACTTTAGTAACAGTGAATCTTCTTGGCATCAAGATGTCAAGTGCAGGAATAATTGCTCTGCTTATGCTTATAGGTTATTCAGTTGATACAGATATACTTCTTACAAATCGTGTTCTTAAGAGAAATGAAGGTACTGTTGATGAAAGATTATTCGGGGCTTTTAAGACAGGTATGACAATGACTCTTACTTCATGGGTTGCTGTTCTCGTGGCTCTGCTTGTGGTTAAATCCTTCTCCGTAACCTTATCACAGATATTCACAATCCTTTTCATAGGGCTGACTTTTGATATGCTTAACACATGGATAACCAATGTCTCAATAATTAAATGGTATATCTTCTCAAAAGAGAAACGCCACAACAGGAATTAATATGAAAAAATTAAGTTTTAGGATATGGCTTTTGATAATAGTTCTTGTAATTTCCCTTATTTCAATATTTGTCTCTCCCTATGGCATCACTCTCTTTCAGAAAGGGGTTCTGGTTACAAGTGTTGACCAGAATTCAACTGCCTTTGAATCTGGTCTGAGGCAGGGACAGGTAATAACCGCAATAGATGGTGTTGCAATAGATAATATGACTGCATTTTCAGAATACCTTCAGGCTCATTTTCCCTATGATAAAGATACTAAAACAACAATAACCACAAAACAGTCAGGAGATATAATTTTGTATTCAAGTGATGCCCCCCAGATTACCGTATCTGAAATACCAAAGACAAGCATAAAACTTGGCCTTGACCTTGCAGGAGGAGCAAGAGCCCTTGTCCAGGCACAGGGAATTGACCTATCTCAGGATCAGATAAATGATTTGGTTTCAATAACTCTTAACAGGTTTAACGTATATGGGCTTTCAGACATAAAAGTAAGCCCTGTATCAGACCTTTCAGGAAAAAGATTCATGCTTATAGAGATTGCAGGGGCGACACCAAAAGACCTTGAGTCAATGATTGAGAATCAGGGTAAGTTTGAGGCAAAAATAGGAAATCAAACAGTGTTTGTTGGAGGAGATAAAGATATTGCTTCCGTATGTAGGAATGATGCAACATGCGCAAGAATAGAATCCTGTGACCAGGACCCTTCTTCAGGACAATATTATTGCAAATTCATATTCACAATCTATCTTAGTGAAGAGGCTGCAAAAAGACACGCTAATATAACCGCATCAATACCTGTTAATGCATCCAATCCAGGTTATCTTTCACAACCTCTCGATTTGTATGTTGATGATTCTCTTGTGGAAAGCCTTTTGATAAGCAAGGACCTTCAGGGACAGGTAACAACCCAAATTGCAGTTTCAGGTTCTGGTTCAGGAGAAACACAGGATGACGCATACAAGGCAGCAGAAGAAGATATGCATAAGCTTCAGACAGTGCTCATAACAGGAAGTCTTCCCTACAAGCTTGAGATTGTAAAGTTGGACACAATTTCTCCTCTTCTTGGAAAGGATTTTATGAAGTATATAATATTTGCAGGAATTGCGGCTCTTTTGGCAGCTTCAATTGTCATATTCATAAGATACAGGAATATTAAACAATCACTTACGGTCATATTCATAAGCTTCTCAGAGATAATAATAATTCTTGGAATCGCAGCGCTCATTGAATGGAATCTTGATTTGGCAAGCATTGCAGGTATACTTGCAACAATAGGTACAGGATTTGACGACCAGGTCGTTCTTCTGGATGAATCAAGGAATAAACAATCACTCACGCTAAAACAGAGACTTAAGAGGGCGTTTGCAATAATTATGGGTGCTTATTTCACTGTGCTTGTATCACTTCTTCCTCTTATGTGGGCAGGAGCAGGGCTGTTGAAGGGATTTGCAATCACAACAATAATTGGTATAAGCGTTGGGGTTTTCATAACAAGACCTGCATTTAGTGATATACTGAAGAGAATGGATCATTAATGATTAGTGCATTTTTCCTGATTTTTTCATTAATTTTGTCCCTGCTAAAATTAGAAAGATTTAAATAATAGAAGGGCTATAATTATGCATGGAAAATTATGTAAAAAGAGATCTTGAAACTGAGATTAGGAAATACCTAAAATCAAAAGAGATACTTGCAGTTGTAGGTCCAAGAAGATGCGGAAAGACCACTTTGATTAATGCAATTCTGGATTCTTTTAAGGGAAAAGTTAACAGAATAAGTTTTGATGATTTAAAGACCCTTAGATTATTTGAAGAGGATATAGATTCCTTTGTAAAAGAGCACATACAGGGATTTGATTTGGTATTTATTGATGAAGTGCAATATTCCAGGGATTCTGGAAAGAAACTGAAGTACATTTATGATTCACACTGGACAAAGATAATAATCTCAGGGTCAAGTGCAGCAGAGATTTCCATACAAAGTTTAAAATATCTTGTTGGAAGAATATTTACCTTCAACCTTTATCCTTTTTCTTTTCGTGAATACATAAGGGCAAAAGAAATTTCTCTTGAGATGCATCTTGGAAAAGAAGAGCTTTCCAAGGTGATAATTGAACGTCTGAACAGGCACTTTGATGAATATGTTCTTTATGGAGGGTACCCCCGAGTGGTTCTTTCAGAGACCTATGAAGAGAAGAAAAAAGTTTTGGAGGGCATATTCAATACCTATCTTCTTAAAGAGATACGTGAAATTCTGGATCTTAGCGATGATTATAAGCTTTCCAATCTTATAAAGGCACTTTCACTTCAGATAGGAAATATAATCAATTATAACGAGTTATCCATGACAACAGGCTTTTCATATGCTGATCTTAAGAAATATCTTAATATTCTTGAGAAGACTTTCATATTGAAGCTTGCAAGACCTTATTTCACCAACAGGAGGACAGAAATTGTAAAGGCTCCAAAAATATATTTTTTTGATTTGGGATTCAGGAACATTGCCATTGATAATTTTGAAAAGCAGAGGACTGACCTGGGAAACATATATGAAAATTTCATTTTTTCTCATTTGATTTTTAAGGAAATATCCCCAAGATTCTGGAATACAAAATCAAATGCAGAAGTGGACTTTATCATGGAGAAAAAAGGGGAAATTATCCCAATTGAAGTGAAATCTATGCTAAATCAGGCAAAAATCACTCCCTCTTTCAGGAGTTTTATTGAGAAATATTCCCCAAAAAAGGGATTTTTCTTCTCAAAAGATTTTTTTGGAAGTTCAAAGGAAGGAAAGGCAAGCATAAGTTTCTTTCCATTTGTGCTTTACGAGAAGCTTTATGCCTGAAGAACCCTTAAGGGATTTGCAATCACAACAATAATTGGTATAAGCGTTGGGGTTTTCATAACAAGACCTGCATTTAGTGATATACTTAAGAGAATGGATCATTAAAGAAAATACACATTTGTTACGAAGTATATTTTGTATATACAATTTCTTTTTAAACCATACTTCTTAATTTAAGTTTATGAATATAGGAATGATTGGAATGGGGTTTGTTGGTGGTACAACAGCAGAAGTTCTTTCAAAGACACATAATATTCTACCCTATGACAAGTATAAAACTCAGTATTCCTCTTCCATCAATCTAGAGAATATTGCTGAGAATGCAGAGACAGTTTTCATTTGTGTTCCAACTCCAATGAAACCAAGTGGAGAGATGGATTACTCTGCAATATACAATTCAATGGATATTCTCACTAAAAAAGTTGAGGAGAAAAAGAGAGACCCCAAAGATATTACAGTGGTCATACGTTCAACAGCAGTTTCAGGCACAACAGATAAACTGTCAGGGATGTATCCATTTCATTTTGCTTTTAATCCGGAATTTTTGAGGGAAAAACATGCTCTTGAAGACATGCAAAATACCAATAGAGTTGTCATAGGTGCAAATAATAAGGAGGATTATGAAAAGGTTGAGCAAATATACAAGCCACTCTTTCCAGATGCAAAATACATCCCTGTAAGCGTAAAGGAAGCAGAGATGATAAAATATAGTGCAAATGTCATGCTTACTCTTCAGGTAGCAGGAGCGAATGAGATATATCAGATATGCAAGGCAACAGGAGTTGATTATAACACCATAAAAGATGCAATACTTCTTGATGATAGAATAGGGAGAAATTTGGATGTTCCGGGACCTGACGGAGATTTGGGTTTTGGAGGAAAATGTTTCCCAAAGGACCTCAGAGCTTTGACCTATCTTGCAAGAGAACATGGATATGGTCCTTATTTTCTTGAAGAAGCCTGGAGATTAAATGAGAGGGTTAGAAAAAACAAGGATTGGATTAAGATACCAGGAGCAACTTCTGAGAATAAAGATTTTGAGAAAGAATAATTGAATTTATTTTCCTATTATGAGTTTATATCTCTTTAAAGTGCATAAATATTTATAAACATTTAATCAAATGGGTGATATATGAAAAAAATATATATTGCAGGATGTGGGGGAATGCTTGGAGATGCATTCCATAATGTATTCAAAGAGGACTATGAATTGAAATGCACTGATAAAGATGTAAATGAAGACTGGCTATCTTTCCTCGATTTTAGAGATTTTGATAAATATGAGAAAGATGTTAAGTCTTTTAATCCAGACTTCCTTTTTCATCTTGGAGCCCATACAGATTTGGAATATTGTGAGGATAATAAAGATGATGCTTATTTAAATAATACTTTGGCAGTAGAAAAAGCTGTAAGAATAGCAAACGATCTAAATATCCCTATATTGTACATAGGAACTGCAGGGATATTTGATGGGAAAAAAGAGAGGTATGATGATTGGGATC
>CAZFSJ010000027.1:0-7085 GCA_964521605.1 Candidatus Woesearchaeota archaeon | reverse complement strand
CACCCGCATTTTAAGTATGCATTAATAAACATGCCAAAGAAATCATTCAATGAAAGATGCTATGAAATTCTTAGAAAAGTTCCAAAGGGAAAAGTCACAACCTACAAAGCCCTTGCATACGCTCTTCACTCCAAAGCTTACAGAGCAGTTGGAAATGCAATGAATAAAAATCCCTATAGCTTCCTTGCTGTTTCACCAGAGGCAGTTAGAAACAGCCGTTCCGCAGTTGGAGGAGATTCAAAAAGAACCAGCGGGTTCTTTTTAGTCCCATGCCACAGGGTTGTGAAATCCAACGGAGAAGTAGGAGGATTTGCATCCGGAACAAGAAAGAAGATACAAATGTTAAAAGAAGAAGGAATTATTATAGATAATAATAGAATTGATTTGAAAAGATATTTGTATAAATTTATCTGATATGCTTTCTGTATTTCTACTTGCGTTTTACCATAAGCATTTTATTCTGCTGATAAAACTCTTCAACACTATTGGGTATTCCCATTGTAATCCACCAGGGAGGATTAATTGAAAAGTCTCTTTCTTCTCCCTTATATCCTATCTTACCTCTGTAAATCATATCTGGCAAATGAAAGGGAATTAGTTGAGGTCCTAATCTCTCCCCTTCCTTTTCCGGACGAACATGAATTAGATGGTCTCCCATGAACCATTTGCCATTTCTCAAAACAGCTCTTCTTATTGCAATATCATGTAAATGCGAACTTGAGGCTTCCTGAATATTATAATCTAATTTAGATTGGACGTTTGTTACATTGTTATCATAAACATCCGAGGCACTTTTTATAAGCCAATCGAGTGTGGGAGGATTATTTTTAAAAAATTCATAGTAGCTATCTTCATATATCTGCAAAGCCGTTGGTTTTTCAAGGGCAAGCATTCCCCATTGCCAGACAAGTTTCCATTTTCCTTTTCCATACAATTCATCCCATTTCCTGTGTATTTCATCTCTGTTTGTTCCAAGATAGCCTGGTCTTTCCATATGATCCCACATAAACCACAAAATTTACAATTCTTTTTAAGAATTTGTGTCTTCAACAATTATTTTAAATAACCTTCCTGTGAATAACACACATGCCTTCGTAGCTCAGTTGATTAGAGCGCCAGTTTCGTAGACAAAAAGCAAGCTTTTAGCTATTCGCCAAATTGCCGAATAAACTGGAGGTCGCGAGTTTGACTCTCGCCGGAGGCTTTCTAACTGTTAAAATGCATATTTAAAAAATACTTTTTCCTAAATTTAAAATGGGCTTTTTACAATTTAATCCAGATGGAAGTTTAAAATTAAACAAAGAACAGAGTTATGAAAAAGAAAGAGAGAAACAAAGCATAGTCATAACCAGAGAACAAATAAGCGTAAAGCCGGCAAAAGCTCTCATAAGAATTAGATTTCCGGAAAAGGTTGAAAATCCAAGAAAAGTTTTCATGCTTTACAATAATCTTTCAAGAGAAATATCCTCTGATGCAATGCACAAGATTGAACAAATAAATGAGAAGACATTTATAATAAAAATAGAAACTGGTTCCTGGTCAATGTATGCAACTCTTGACTTTTTAGTTCGTGGTTTTAAGGAGGCCTTAAGCATAGATAATAAGAATATAATTATTAGGGGAACCTGGGCTGTATAATCAATATGAAGAAATATTTTTATGTTCTATAAATTTATAAATAATCTTTACTAATGATTAATATGAATGCAAAAGAAAAAGTGAATATTGTTAAAGAGGTTGCAGAGGAGATTGTCACAGAAGAAGAACTCCTGAAACTTTTTGAAAAAAAGCAACATCTTTTAGCCTATGATGGTTTTGAACCATCCGGAAGGATACACATTGCTCAGGGACTTCTTAGGGCAATAACTGTAAATAAACTTGCTTCTACAGGAATTAAATTCAAGTTTTATGTAGCAGACTGGTTTGCTATGCTTAACAATAAATATGATGGAGATTTGGATAAAATAAAGATAGTGGGAGAGTATTTCATTGAAGTATGGAAAGCCTCTGGAATGGATCTTAAAAATGTTGAATTTGTCTGGGCTTCTGATCTTATAAAAAAGCATCCTGAATACTGGGAGACTGTATTGAGATTGTCAATGAATGCTAGTGTAAATAGGGTATTAAGATGCGGGCAGATAATGGGAAGAGAAGAATCCACAGAAAATCCATCTGCACAAATACTTTATCCTTTAATGCAGGCAGCAGATATCCACCATCTTGGGGTTGATATTGCACAGCTTGGGATGGATCAGAGAAAAGTCAATATGCTTGCACGAGACATATTTCCCAAACTTAATTTTACACCCCCAGTTGTTATTTCACACCATATGCTTCTTGGTCTTCAGTTTCAAGATACAGACAAGACGGGATTAGATAGGAAGATTGCAATGAAGATGTCTAAATCTAAACCAGACACCGCTATTTTTATGACAGATGCTAAAGAAGAGATATTCAACAAATTCAAGAAAGCTTATTGTCCAGAAGGAAAAGAAGAGGATAACCCAGTGCTTGAATATGCAAAATATATTGTTTTTGAAAAATTTAAGTCAATAACAATAAAAAGACCTGAAAAATTTGGGGGAAATATTACTCTTAAAAGTTATGCAGAATTGAGAGATTTGTACATTAAAAGAGAGATTCATCCCCTTGATCTTAAAAACACCATTGCAGAATATATAAATGAACTGCTTGAACCAGTAAGAAAACATTTCGTAACTTCTAAAAAAGCAAAAGAACTTGAAAAAAAGGTCTTGTCCTTTCAGAAAAATAAATAATTACTATTTATTTTATTTCTTCTTTTCTTCTGTATTTCCTGTTTTTACCTTAACGCCCAATTCTCCAAGTCTCTGGATATGTGCCTGCATCACTGCTTCTATCTGTTGTATCATCCTTATCATCTCATTCCTTTCATTGATAAGGGTGTTCAGTGAACCCTGATGGAATCCTATTTCCATCTCCTTCGACATTCCAGCTTCCTGGTTTCCTGCATCCTTCTTCGCAGGGGTTCCAAGGGCTTTTTCAAGGTTTTCCTTCTTTCTATCTACCATAGACTACAAAGAATTTTATACTATTTAAATCTTACAAATAATAAACACAGATTAAAGACCTAAACAATCTCTATATTTTAGCATTCCCGAATATTTCATCAAAAGTTTTGCATCGCTTTGCTGACCTTCTGACCATACTTCTCCATTTGCTTCCGCCCCCTTAACAACATCACAAAGAGGTTTTTCCTCAAGCTCTGCAATATATCTTGAATGCATGAACATTATAATGTCCGGACTTCCCGAGCTTATTATTCCCGTTTTTCCAATAAGTATAATCCTCCTCCATACTCTTTCTCCATTACCATCAAAATCATAGAACTTCAGTCCTATAATTCCATTTTTGGGCAAGGCTTTTATCATCTCGCTTGAACTAAGGGTTTTATTGAGTATTTCCAGCTGTTCTGCACTTATGCTTGGGTCAGGAACAGGTGCCTGAACATTGACATTCTTAACCTGTTCCCCTTCAGAACTTACCTCTGAATCTCCCTGATTTAGGGATTTTTGTATCCTATATCCTTCAAAGGCAACAACCCCCAGTATAATGATAAAAATCAATACAGAAATAATTATCTTCTTTTTTCCACCATCTTTTCCTTTTCCCATACTTTTTATTATGAATTTCTTAATTTAAAAATATTTATTAATGCCGTTTTCGTATAATACTTATGAAAGAAGTGATTTCAGAACTATTGATTAAAATATTTAAAAAGCAGGGTTTGAAGATAACCAAAGAGGAAATTGAGAAATTCATAGAAGTCCCTCCCTCCTATGACATAGGCGACTTTGCTCTCCCTTGTTTTTTCCTTGCTTCAAGATTAAAGATGTCTCCACCAGAAATTGCCCTTTCCATAAGAGGAGACATAAAACCTCTCCCAAAGGAATTTGAAGATATTCAAACCAGTGGTCCTTACGTTAATTTTTTCGTAAACAGAAAAGAGATGGCCTCCAGACTTATTGAAGATATAAAACTTGCAGAAGATAGGTATGGAAGAATAAAACAGTCTGGAATAAGAACAATGATTGAATTCCCATCTCCAAACACTAATAAGCCTCTTCATCTAGGCCATTTGAGAAATATGACAATAGGTGAAAGCGTATCAAGAATCTCAGAGTTTAATGGAGAGAAAGTTATACGTGCAAACCTGAATAATGACCGTGGAATACATATTTGCAAGTCAATGGCTGCTTATGATAAATATGGCAATAATAAGGACCCCCCAAAAACAAAGAAATCAGATCATTTTGTTGGGGATTTCTATGTGATGTTCAATGAAAAATCTAAGACAGATTTTCAGCTCGAAAGAGAGTCCCACAGGATGCTTCAGCAATGGGAGGCAGGAGACAAAAAAACACTTGCACTCTGGAAAAAAATGAACAAATGGGCATTGGATGGATTCAAAAAGACCTATGAGAGATTTGGAATAAATCATGATGTAGAATACTTTGAGAGTGATATATACAAGAAAGGAAAAGAAATTGTTGAAAAGGGATTAAAAGATGGAATATTTTATAAGAAAGAGGACGGAGCAGTTGCAGTTGATTTGAAAGAAGAGGGCTTGGGAGAGAAGGTATTGATAAGGCTTGATGGAACTTCAATATACATAACTCAGGATATGTACCTTGCAAAATTAAAATATAATAAACATAAAATTGACAAATCAGTATATGTTGTGGGGAATGAGCAAAATCATCATTTTCAGGTGCTTTTTGCCATACTTAAAAGATTGGGTTTTGATACAAAAGGAATGAAACATCTCTCCTATGGGATGGTTAATCTTCCTGAAGGAAGGATGAAATCACGTGAAGGAACAGTTGTGGACGCAGATGACCTGATTGATAATGTACAAAAGATGGTAAAGACAGAGCTTAGGTCAAGAGGAAAAATGACAAAGAAAGAACTTGATGAAAAAAGCCTTAAGATTGCATTATCAGCTATAAAATACCTCCTTCTAAGAGTAGACACAAAAAAGGATATGATATTTAATCCAAAAGAATCAATAGATTTTGAAGGAGATACTGGCCCCTATCTTCTTTATGGTTATGCAAGAGCCTCAAGCATATTAAAAAAAATAAGAAAACCTGAAGTAAAAGTTGAATATTCAATTGATGAACTTGAGCCACAGGAGATTTCTCTTGTAAAAAAACTTTCTGAATTCAAGGAGGTTATTGAAAAGTCATTCAGCACTTTAAACCCTTCAATTTTAGCAAATTATTCTTATGATTTAACAAAGACTTTCAATGAGTTTTATCATGCCTGCCCTGTTATAGCTTCAAAAAAGAAATGGTTCAGAGTAGACTTAGTAACTTGTTTCAGACAGGTCCTGAAAAATTCCCTTTCCCTGCTTGGAATAGAACCTCTGGAGAAGATGTAAATGGGGTTCTTTTTTAGAAAAAAAGAGCCTACACTGGTAGAAAAAACTACAAAACATAAAAATAAAACAACAAAAAAATAAAATGTCCAAAAGAAATTTCCTCAGCAAATTATTAAATTTTGTAGGCTGGCTGACAGGAGTGATAGTTTCGCTGGCTGTTGCTTTTGGAATGATTGATGGAGTTCTAACAATAAGGTTCATACCTCATGTAGTCATGATTGTATTTGGTTGGATTGTTGTAATAACAACTCTTCTTGGAATGCTTATAGCAATAATGAAAACTTTCTCAGGAAAATAAGCAATATTTAGCCTAATATTCATATGCTCCTATGCTAGGAGGATTAGCATAATTATTCCCCTCTCTATCTGTTGTAATGCCTGATATTGCAACCCCATTACCTATTGCAGGACTTCCTGATTGAAGATGGAAATCATTGTTTGCAGGATTTACAAACTTTGGATCACTTCCAGATATGCTATGTGAGCCTGTTCCTGTTGACGAAGACCCATAAAATAAGTTATAATCATCATCAACAGTGCTGCTACTTATTCCAAGACCTGCCCCATAGAATATATTGTCTTTCACAGTTGCATGGGAATTTGATTCAGCTGCTATGTAATAAGCCCAGCTTGCACCTGGATTTTGTTCATAAAGGCTATTGTGATAAATATATGCACTGTTTACCCCTTCCATATCAATGCCAAATCCATTTGCATATTTGAAGATATTATTGTAAATGTAAAGATTATTTATGCTTGAAGAAGAAGGATTGTTATTCTGTACAAATATAAGATTTGAGAAATCTCCTCCCCAGCTAAGGCTTGTCTCGTAAATAAAATTATTTCTAACAGTTATATTATCAAGGCTTCCAGTATATCCTCCAGCACCAACGTCTATGTCCAAACCTGTTGTATGGAATCCGTGATAAAGCTCATTTCCTTCAACAAGAATGTTTCTTGCAGTATATCCGTTTCCGTAAATATCCATTGCAATGCTTCTTCTTCCACAGTCATGTACCTTATTGTTTCTTATAATCATGTTTGTGTAAACGACTTCAATACCATAACCATCTTCATTATCAGTTGCCCCATCCGCTATCTGCATACCAACATACCCTATGTCAGAATTTTCAATAATCAATCCAAATTGTTCATACATATCATTATGATGATAATCATAACCATATCCAGAATGTGTTGTATAAAATATGTCTATGCCATCAAATTGTATATAATTCTTCTTGTTCATGTTTACTCCAGATTCTCTCTGAGGAACTTCCACGCTAACATACGCAGTGGAAGGATCGCTGGTGGAGTATACATATATTTTACTATTGTAGTATGCCCACTGAAACTCTCCTGCAAGAGAAGAGGTGCTTGATTTATAGGTCCCCCATGAAATAGTTCCTGCTTTGTTGAAGAATACATCGGCCGGGTCGCTTCCACTATTAGGATTGACAGAAATAGTATTGGAAGCCATCCATATATTTCCCCCCTGGTTTGTCCATCCTGTAAGTTGTGTTGAACCTAATATTCTTGGATTTGCCCCACTCCCATAATTACCGAAGTTAATATACTCAGATGATGTTCCAGAGGACGGAACTGTCAGAGTTTCTCTCCATGTTCCCCCTTTTTCAAATAACACTGTATCACCAGGAGAAAA
>CAZFSJ010000026.1:6400-7112 GCA_964521605.1 Candidatus Woesearchaeota archaeon | reverse complement strand
TGTAAGTCAGATTCTCAAATTCAAAATCAGTATTGTTATATCCATGCAGACCTATTTCAAGGTTGCATCTGTTCTCTTTAAGTACCTGAGTTATATTTTTGTCATCAAGCAACCCAACTGGTATTACCGCAAGAGTGGCAGTCTCGTTCATCTTCACCAAATCTTCTATCATTCTTATCTGCACCTCTCTCAGGTAGTCCGCCTGTATATCATCTATTCTTATAACAATATTTCTATCGCCTAGGGGGTTGTAGGATACCTTGCAACTGTTCTTATAGCTGGAATATTGTATATCCCTTGTAACAAAATGAACGCTTCTTATGCAAAACAGGATTATTATTAACAGTATTATAAAAGATATTATCCAGTTTATTTTTTTCATGAAAATATCTGAGAAAAACCCTTTTTAACTTTATGTATAATTATGATTGCAACATTCACTATTAGATTTAATCCTCCAGTTGGATATACCATTTTAATACCTATCAGCCTTGTTCCACACAAGGTTTTTCTTATTTAAAATTATTTCCTTAAAAAATGTATAGAAAAAAACAATCTGTTCTCCTATACCAAGGATATACTGGTGAGGAATATACAGGAATAGTTTATATCTCTTTTGTTTGAATATTCCATATGTGGCACATACTGCCGTGACTCCCCATACAAGGGCAAGGAACATAAGGAAATATCCAGGATTCCATAGCAAAATTTG
>CAZFSJ010000026.1:0-6390 GCA_964521605.1 Candidatus Woesearchaeota archaeon | reverse complement strand
GTATTGCTCTATTTTTTCTTAGACAGTACCATCCTCCAGAATACCATCTGTATAACTGCCTGAAATAGGATTTGAGGTTGTTTGGGTCCTGAGTATAGACAATGGCTTTCTCCTGAAGGATTATTTTCTTATCTGCAATTTTAAGCTTGTATGTAAAATCCAGGTCCTCTGTTATGTTGTCATGATCAAAACTAACATATTTCTTGAAATCTTCTGTCCTGAAAGCGGACCCGCATCCAACAAGCACAAACAATGCCCCCACATACGACTGGGCTTTCTTGTAGATTGTCTGGCCTATAAGATAATTTATTTCCCTTACGCTTGTTATCCAGTTATTTTCATTTGATTCAACATATCCACAGACAGCAGTCACACCCTTGTCCCTGAAACTTTCCTCAATTCTTTTTACAAAGTTTCTATCAAGAGTTGTATCGGCATCTGTTGTTATGAATATATCCCCTGTCACAAATCTTAATCCTACCTCCTGTGCCTTTGATTTGTTTCCTGTATTTTTTTTCAGATTGACAATTGTTATTTTCCCAAGAAACTTCTTTAGTATCTTAAGAGTGCTATCTTTAGAGCCATCATTGACAACAACTATCTCATCAGGCCTTCTTGTCTGCATAAGACAGGACCTTATGCACTTTGATATTGATTTTTCTTCATTATACGCAGGAATAAGTATTGATATTTTTGTCATTTTATTTTTGCCTTTTTATTAGGCAAAAATTTTAATTCTCTACTATTTTTAAGGTTTGTCATTATAAAGAAATTACACTTTGTTGTCACATTAGAATAAATTAAGAATATTAAAAGGCCCCTATTTCTTTTGTTTTCTCATTTTAAGGTCAGGTGAAAAAGCATTGAACATCTTCAGACTTTGTATGTTCTGATTCATCCTTCTTTTCATCTGCCTCCTTCTTCTTATGAAAAGACTTACTATTCCACCTATGACTCCTGCAATAAGCACACCAAGAAGTATAGGCACTATTGCTGATGGAGTGATAAATAATGATTCCATGTAAGATTTATCACTTATATCCTGTTTATATAATTTTTTATGTCCCTATTATATCCATTTCTTGGAAATACTTTCCTGTCAAACCTCAACTTCCCTCTAGTTCTGTTTTTATTTATGTTTCCAATCTCTATTCCTCCCCCAAGATTGAGCGCAACATCTCTTCCTCTTGGGGATTTTCCCAGATAAAGATACACCAAATCAAACATATTATCTACATAAATGTCTCCGGTCCTGTATTTTCCCTCTCTAACAGCTTTTATTTTAAGTGGCACACCTTCTATCTCTTCCTGTTTAAATGCTTCCATAACAGTAATCATTCCTTTGCATCTCCCCTCTATTTTTATATCTTTACATGGACAGTAATTTTTCTCTCCAAGACCAGAATACAACCCAACATAATCTTCAGGATTAATACCAATCATCTCCTCCAGTTCTTTTCCAGAAACATTATTTGTCTTTTCTTCAAGAAACGCTCTCATTTAATATTTATATATTATTTGTCACCCCTTTTTGCACACTCTATAATTTCAATAAATTATCTCTCTTAAAAGGATTTCTATTATAAAATATATCTTTTAGTTACAAAATTCTTATATATTATGGAGTCAATAGAAAAATATGGTTCGCAGAATAGTTTTTCCTCCTGAAGAAAGAATAGACTCCCCCATTAGAGACAATCCTTCAAGCGATTCAATAATATTTAATATATATAATAATAAAGAGAAAGATGAATTCCTTGAGAAAGTCGGAAGCCTGGAGAAAAGTGCATTCTCAGAATTGACTCCCTGGAGGTCAATATCTCTTTGTACTGGGGAGAATATAGGATTCAGGGTTGGGATAAAGAACAATATCTCAACCTCAGAGGGAGAATCTGTAAATTATGTTATGTACTTTTACAATACGTTTGACATGAGAGGTAATGAACTTCCAAACAATGTGAAAGAGAAAAGCTTTAAACTTACAAGTTATGTTCTTTTGAATTCTTATCTTGACGTCTCAAAAAAAATTGAAGGAGCAAGTCTTTATTTTACGATTCCAGCCCCAAAATGGATGGAAGTCGAATGGATAAATTGGATAAACTTGAATAGAAAAAAGGACCTAAACAGGAAAAGAGACAAAGGCTACAGGGGATGAATGATTACCTTAACTCTTCAACGCTCTCTTCAAGTCTTGCCTCAAGTGCCTTGGGGTCGTTGGGAAGAGTTATTCTCCTCTTAAACTTAGGAATATTTTGTATTACTGCTCCATTGTTGTATTTATCTCCATTTCTTGAAGGTACATTACTGGACAATCTTAGTTCTATCATTTTGTTATAGTCCAAGATGTTTGCACGCACTTTTACATTCCTTTTATTGCTCATACTGGGATATGCCTGTATGTGCAGAACTTTTTCAGGATCTTTGTATAATCTGTAAAAAGCATGTATATCCTCTTCTATTTCCATATCCTCCTTTATGATTTTTTTCTTGGATGCATAATCCTCACCAACATCCGCAAGAAGTTTGATTACTGCTTTTCTTGTTTTGTAATTTCTTTCCACAATTTTTCACATCCTTGGAAAATTTATAAGGTTTGTTGTTGTAAATGATTCAAATGCAATAAGAAAATCTTTAACCACTAATGAAAAAGAGAGACAAATTTTGGATAATCCTTGGTTTGGTTGCGCTTGTTCTTTGAATTATTATTCTTTTCATCCTCTTTAAATTGAGAATATAATACCAATGAATCTAAACCATCTGAATGGGTAATGGCAGAACTTCATCTTTTTGCTGTCCAAAAATCTACAATTGATTTTATTCTCCATCCAGCATCTTTTAATATAATCTCCATCTTTCTCTCATTAGGAGTCTTTTCAAACCACCCAAGCGAATAAAATGGGTGTCTATTAATTAGGAATTCATGCGTTGCTTCAGAAAATCTCCTTTTTTGTTTATCTCTAGATATGTATGTTTCAATAGCATCTATGGCTCCAGTATTATAGAATTTTTCGAATATTCCTTCTTTGTCTTTTCCATTTACTGGATGGTAACCTATTTTATATTTTAACAGCTCGTCATTTGTTTTTGAAGGTTCATTAAACATGATTGTATCTATGTAATCTTTTATCCTGCCTATATTTCCTTTTTCGGCAAAGACTTTCATGCTATCAAACTCCCAGAATTCTGGATTTCCATAAATTGGTTTGACCAGGGGGAAACTGAATTTTCCCGCCCCCTCAAGGGCCCTGTCGTCCAGAAATATCTTATCTTGAGGTATTCCGCGCCTTACAAGATATTCTACTATTGCCTCTCCTTCCGTTCTTGTGTACTCTTCGTCTTTAGGGTTTTCATCCCCTCTCATCTGGTCATTTACTGTAAAATCATATCTATACTTAGGTTTTGCAATTTTCGCAAAACCATCATAACCCCCAGTTACAAAAATACATCCATATTTTCCCTTCTTGAACTCTTTTACAACTTCTCTACTTACAGTAAAACTTCCCTTTCCTGAAGTTCTCTCTCCTGTCGGAAGTATTATTGCGTCAATTGTATCTTTCATCTTAACTATCTAATAATTCTGCTCCTCCTTCTTGGTTCTTTTACAACTATTACTTTTCCTTCATAGCTGTAATCATTAAGGTCCTCAACGTCCGAATGCATATCCCATCCATTTACACCTGCGATTCCAGTGAGACCATTTTTTATTGTATAATTTGTCCTTCTTCCATGCATATTATCAAATACAGGAGAGCCATTTTCGTTTGTCCTCTTGAATCTTTCAAGGTTGTGTTTGTAAGAAAATTCAGGAATATAGAATGGCTTTGCATCCTTTCTAATTACAATTCTGAATCCTAAAGAAGAATGTGAATCTTTTTTAAGATCAAGGTCATACAGATTGAATGCAAGGGGATTGGCATTGTTGCATTTATATCCAAGGTCTCTTGTCTGCTTTATCATGAGTCCTGCAAGATAACTATTTGCTCCACGCTCATTTTTAAGCAAAGCTCCCACGTCCGCATATTTCCCGTCAAAAATATTCTCCCTAAGATTAGCTTTTTTTATCTGCTCAACATCAGAAAGATTGGATGTCCTTAATCCATATTCTTCCCTAAGAACCCTGTTCAATAGCACACCCCCTGATATACTTAAACCTCTAACCTCTTCTTTTTCACTTCCCTCTTCAATCATGAATACTTCCAGGAGGGGATTATCTTCAAACTCTTTTTGAACAACTCTATAGTACTTTCTAAGCACTTCCTTGCCAAGGTCCCCCCTAAGAATACCATACATCAGACCATTTTCCAGTCTTTTTCCTCTGAACCTTAGTTTTATTCCTTTTTCATCATTTGTCATTTTATTTCTCCTGCTCCTTTATCTTCTCATTGAGATGATGGTATCTGTTATTAAAATATTCATATAACATCCCATTTCCGTCTTTTGGTCCGTATCCATGTCCATCAATAATCACTTTTTTTATATCCCCTTCATATCCTCCATTAAACTTTTCAACATATCTTATATGATATCCCTTGTAGTTTTCGCTCATTGCATTGAATGGATTGAAACCTGTCTTTACATTCTTCCCCTCAACCTGATGATTTATCCCCCCAAACATCTCAACAAGAAAAAGCACTCCTGCAAGACCCATTGTTGTAAAGATACCTGCCTTGTTACCTTTGCTATATTTTCTATAATCCTCAACAGGATTTTGCCAATTTTTGTTCAAATCTGCTCCTTTTATTGATGTCATTTTGTTTTTTTTTGAATTTATTTCAGTTCCTTTCAATCCCCCCATTCTTATCAACATTCTTTGAGGAGTAATTAAACCTTTCCTTTAGCTTATCAAACCTGTAGAATCTCTCTCTTTCTTCCTGTTTCAGCTTGTCTGACTCTTTTTCATACACTGATCTTACAGTATTATTCCCAAATACAATGTTTTGTAGGCTGTCATGCACCAAATAAACCTTTCCATCCCTTATTAATCTAAAATCTCCTTTATCATCAAATAATACTTCTTCTTCATCCCGGATTTTAAGGAATTTTATCATTGATTTTACCATAGATTTCTCCTGTTATCTTATTTTATTACCAAAATATTTCTTCTTTAAAAGCTTTATTATGATGATATCACTGTTAAATTACATCATAAAACCCCCCATCAATCATATCTCTTCATAACCCAAGAAGTTCTTCATAAGATACTTTCTAATCTCCGGAAAAGAGCCAAAATATTTTACCCCATTATTAAGCCATTCACCCATTATGCTATCCCCATTTGCCTTCTCAGATATGTGCTCAAACATCCTTTTTGCATAATGGTTATCTCCATCAATATCTTTTCCATTATCCATTGCAATCACTTTTAATCCGGGATGATAGCTTCCGCATGCATTCATGACTTCCTTAAGATCAACTATTCTGTCTCTCATATCATCACTCTCAAATTTACTGACAATTGTCATAATTTTTTACCTCCAAGGAAACCTTTTCTATTTCAGGATTTAAAAATATTGCCCTCTTTTATAAAAATAAATCTTACTTAGAACTATTGCATTTGTAATCTTTATTCAATATCTTAAGAGCATTTTCTTCCTTTTTTTCCCTTCTTTCTTCATTTATTCTTGCAATTTCTTCCTTTATTTCTCCATAATCTTCATTTCCCTCTTCATACACTTTAGGGTATATCCTCTGAGGATATTTATCTCCATTGATTGTGACACTAACCTGTCCTCCTGAAAAGGGTATTTGTTTGTATTTTATCCTGTTAGCTCCCTGATATTTTATGACTTTATCAAGTAAGAATCCTTTTTCCTTTATCTTGTTACCACAAACAGAATATCTTTCAGTATTGCACGAATTTATAGCCAATCCAGAAATCAGAGCAATTGCTGCAGCTCCTCCTATAATCTTCAGTTTTCCTTTTGCCATCTTCAGTTTATCTACAAGACTATTTGCCATAAAAAATTAACATATTTGCCCTTTAAATACTTTGTGGTTTGTTATCACTCCCTAATTACAATAGAATTCACTTTACATAAACCTCCACATATCCTCTCCTTTAGGACCAATCATTCTGCTTTCTCTTTTTACAGGATTTTGTATTTTTGCTCCGTCTTCTTTTAATTGTGCCTCTAAACTTGATTTTGGAATTAGAGCTGTTCCAGAAAGAGATATTTTTCCATTGCTTCTAACTTTTTCTTTATAATTTACAACAACTTCTGCATTTTCTGAAATTGTCTCTGCAAATATTTCTCTAGCCTGAAATGTTGAACTAACTTTAATATTAACATTTGCATATAAATAACTAGGGGATTTATTTTCAATTAAATCAAAATATTGCTTATCTGAAATTCCCAATATTTTTCCTGTATCTATTGTCATTTTACTTCC
>CAZFSJ010000025.1:0-7268 GCA_964521605.1 Candidatus Woesearchaeota archaeon | reverse complement strand
TCTTCAAACATAGACTTCATTATTTCAGAAGCGGCGGCGATTTTTCCTGCCCCAAATCCCATTCCATGAAGGTCTTCGACAAATTCACGAACATTCATATCCTTCTTTACTTTTATTGGCTTTACTTCTTTCATAAGTTTCATAGAAGGGGGTATTTTAAAAAACTATTGCCGGGTATCAATCCTGATTGATTTTCCCAAAATATAAGTTCAACCATCAAAATCTTTTTAAACGAAAGAAGTCCTATTAATCTACAATGAATAAATGGCTTGAACTATTTTTAGGTTTGATTCTTCTAGCAGGAGTTGTAGCTCTTGTTCTTCCAGGAATGCCTTTGCAATCTTGGGGTACATCAGCATTGACTGTCCTTAAAGGAGGATTAGCTTGGATTGTAGCTCTCATAGGATTAATCCTTATAATTCTTGGAATAAGTGAAATAAAAGGTTAGATATAATTTCAATCTTATTTAAGAAAAGAAATGAAACTTCCTTCAATAATTGCTGCTATAATCAAAAGAGGAAGTACCACAAAGATAAATACCCTTATTGAGTTTACAAAAAACTCCACAAACTTCTTTGCTTTCTCTTTATAAAATAAGAAGCTTCCAAATTTTATCCCCATCCCAAAAGATATGAATATTGCGGGCAATTCAAATATTCCATGGGGAAGAAGGTCCAACAAAGACAAAACTCCTGAAGAGGATACTGAAGAGGACACAACGTACCCCACAACATACCCGTTAGCAAATATTGATAATACCGGGAATATACCCAATGCAAAACCGTAGAGTATTCCCATAAACCCTATCTGGAGGTTGTTAAAAAATATAAAGGGGATTATCTCTAACAAGCCCATGCCTTCTGTCTTTGAAAGTATCTGTTTGATATAATCAAGAATAAGATTAACAACCGATGGAGGCTGATAGAATAATCCAATTATTAAAGCAAAAAAGAAAATTCCTGTAGCAAGCCATATGTAATTTTTAGATTCTTTTATGTATCTCCAGCTTTTTGAGTAATTGCTCTTAAAGAAGTTTTTAATAGAAGACGAACTTTTCACCTGCTTCCTCTTTCTCATAACTCTCTTTAAAGCAGAGGTTTATATAAATCTAACTGAATCTCTGTCTTATATATGCGCTCTTGTTTCTGAATCTCTTCCTCAGGAAAAATCCGTAAGCAAGTCCCACGACAAGACCTCCAAAATGAGCCATATTTCCAATAGGAAGTTCCACAAAAAGCCCTATTACTATAAGAGGTATAATTGCAATTATTGGAAGAAGCCAGAAAGGCATCTCAATAGGAAGCCCTATCCTTATTGATCTTTGGTTAAAAGAGAACATTGAGAATATTGCAACGAAGATATAAATTGTAACTATAATGTCCAATACTCCCAAAAATGGAGAAGAAGGAAATGCCATGTTAAATATAGCCTGAAGTATTATTGCAAATAAAGGTCCTGCAACGAGATAAACTTTTTTTCTTGGAATCATAACTGCAAGCAATCCTGCAAGTCCAAAGATTGCACCGCTTGCACCAACTGCGAGAGTATCCGGACTTCCAAACACTCTTGCTCCAAGCATGCTTCCCCCAAAGAAGTACGCAAAGGCTGCATAGACAAATCCGGCAAAAATTCCAGAGAGCATATAGAACCAGAAATATCTTTTCCTTCCTATTATTTTCTCCACAAGAGAACCTACAAAAAATAAAGAGAACATGTTTACAAGAAGATGGAAAAAATTAGCATGCATGAACATGCTTGTCAAAAAAGTCCAGAGATTTTTTCCCGCGAGCACATAAGATGGATTGAGAGCAATGTCATTTATGGACAATGTTTTGAGAGAAATTAATATTGTAAATACAATAAACAAAAGGATATTAATTATTATGAAAATGGTGTTCAAACTTAATGAATCAAAAAATTTTCTTTTTTTAGGGGTGTTTATTTCATAGATATAAGCCATATTAAAACCAAAAGAGATTTACTTTTTTTTGAGCGATTTTTTTGTTTTCTTACCTTTAACCTTCGTCTTTGATGGTTTTGATTTGGTCTTTGTCTTGGTTTTGCCGGCAGAGACTTTTTTCTTTTTGCTTTTAACAGGTTGTTTCTTAACTTTTTTGCTCGAGACTTTTTTAGGAGCTTTTTTTCCGGAAGATTCTTTCTTTAATTTTTCTCTTGCCTCTTTCTGAATCCTTCTGTTTTCCATTCTCTGTTTCATCTTCTCAGCCTCTATCTTTTTTATCTCCCTCATCTTTACCTTCTCTAGCTTTGCCTTTTCAATGTCTATCTCATTGTTTATCAACTTGAGTTTACTCTCAAGTTTTTCTTCATTCTTCTTAAACTCCTTTAAGACCTTTTCATTGTCCTTAACGGTAAATACCTCTCCACATTCATTACAGGTAAAATCATGCAACATTGCATTTTCTTCATTAAATTCAATATTACATCTTTCGCAAACATAAAACCTCTTTGTTTCCCTGCTCTTAATCTGATTTTTAAGCTGATTAAGATTCTTAAGAACTAAATCCCTGAGAAATTCAAGAGATTTCAAGACTTCAATTTTCCAGAAGTAAGTATACCATCCTTTTTTCTTATCTTTTTTCCTTATTGAAGAGACAAGTCCATGGTCAGATATCCTATAGAGGATGTTCCTTGTCTGGTTTATTGTAAGGTCAAGTTTCTTTGCTATCACAAATTCATTAATATACTTGTCTCCATCGAGCAAATCAACTATTTCCTCAGCAGGTTTACCGACGACAATTGAAATTACTTCTTTTAAAAAGCTTTTAAGCATTTGAATATTAAAAATAATTCCGTTATATATCTTTCGATTTCAAGAAATACTAAAGATAAAAGTTTTTAAACCTGTATTCTATCTTATATATATTAAAAAGAGTATATCGTAAAATATCCAAAATGGGTTTATTTAGTAAAAAAGGAAAAAAAGAGGAAGCAAAAAAGGTTTCAGCTCCATCTGCAATGCCCGAACTTCCTGAACTTCCAAAACTTCCTGAACTTCCTACTATGAATGAATTCTCATATGAAGAAGAGCGCCTTCCACAATTACCAACTTTTCCAAATAGCACAATTGGAAATAAATTCTCACAAAACACCATAAAAGATGCTATATCTGGGAAAAAAGAGGAAGGAGGGGTAAATGATGCAGAGGATCTCCAGGAAAATACAAATGGAGTGATGCAAAAACCTCTTCAAAAAACATTCAAGGAGGAGGAGGATACTGATGAATATGAAGAGTCAATTCTTCCGGCTTCTCCAACCTTGACAAGGTCAAGAGAGGTTCCAAAGGATTATGCAGTAAGAGGATATATGACTAAAAAAGCAGAACCTGTGTTCATAAGAATAGATAAATTTGAAGAAAGCATGAAAGTATTCCAGAAAATAAAAGGACAGATATCTGAGATAGAAGACCTAATCAGGACAACAAAAGAAATAAGGGCTAAGGAGGAAGAGGAGCTTACTTCTTGGGAAACAGAGTTGCAGGAGATAAAAAATCAGATAGAGAAAGTTGACCAGGATATCTTCTCAAAGATAGAATGAAGCTTCCAAAAGAACAGACTCTCGTTCATGTAAAGATTGAATTTGAGGAAGCGGTTCAGGCAAAAAAAGATCTTTTGTCTTCTCAAAGCGGATTTATTATGATTCTAAAGACACTCAAAAGATATTGCTTGCTTAGAAAAGAAGAAATTAACAGAAGATTGAAGATGCAGAATAAGATAAAAGACCTGAAGATGAATATGACCAGACTGAATAATTCAATGCCAAAAGTGAAAATACCAGAGATTATGAAAAATATCCATGAAAAACCAGGGGAAAAACCAAGAGATCTCCTAAAGGAAAAAAGAGACCAGGACCTTGAGGCACAATTGATGGATATTCAGGAAAGATTAAGAAAGCTTGGATGAAAAACATTTTAAACTTCTGCGTACAGATTAATTCATGATAACTCGTAAAGAATTAATAAAAAGATATATGGAGTTCTTTAAGAAAAAGAGCCATAATCAGATACCTAATTCAAGCCTCATACCAGAAAATGACCCCACAGTTCTATTTACTACAGCAGGAATGCACCCTTTAGTCCCTTTTCTTCTAGGACAAACACATCCCCTGGGAAAAAGACTGGTTGGATTACAAAGATGTATACGTACAGGAGACATTGAAGAAGTTGGTGATTCTGTTCACCACACATTTTTCGAAATGTTGGGAAACTGGTCTTTGAATGATTACTGGAAAGAGGAAGCAATTTCTTACAGTGTGGACTTTCTTACGAAAGAACTGAACATACCCAAAGAGGATATAACCGTAACATGTTTCAAGGGAGACAGGGACGCACAAAAAGATACAGAATCAGAAAAGATATGGAAATCACTTGGAATAAAAAAAGTAAAATTTCTCCCAAAATCAGACAATTGGTGGGGTCCAGCAGGAAAAACAGGACCGTGTGGTCCAGACACAGAGATGTTTGTAAAGGGGGTTGAAATCTGGAATGATGTCTTCATGCAGTATAATAAAAATGAAAAAGGAGAATACAAAGAAGCAACCCAAAAAAATATTGATACTGGAATGGGCGTTGAAAGAACAATTGCAATACTCAACAAATTAGAGGATAATTACCTCACAGAATGTTTCAAGCCTCTTATAGAAAAGATTGAAGAGATATCAAAAAAGAAATACTCTTCCAACAAGGAGATAACCAGGGCAATGAGAATAATCTCAGACCATATAAAATCTGCAGTATTCATTCTTTCAGACGGAATAATTCCAGGGAATACTGAACAGGGATATGTGTTAAGAAGACTCATAAGACGTGCGGTTAAATACGCCTATCAGACACTCAATATAAAAGAAAATTTTACGAAAAAATTAGTTGACCCAGTGCTTAGCATATATTCAGATTATCCCGAACTTTCATCAAAGGAAGCAAGAAACCACATAATAACAGAACTTGAGAGGGAAGAAAACAAATTCAGACAGACTCTTGAACGTGGCTTAAATATATTTGAAAGAATAACTCAAGGAAAAAAAGAAATATCCTGCAAAGATTCCTTCCTTCTTTATCAATCCTATGGATTCCCCGTTGAAATGATTGAAGAAGAATGCAAATCAAGAAAAATAAAATTTTCAAGGAAAGAATTTGAAAATGAATGTAAACTACATCAGGAGCTTTCAAGAACGGCAGCGGAAGGAAAATTCAAATCAGGACTCGCAGATAACAGCGAAGCAACCACAAAACTGCACACGGCAACACATCTTCTTCTAGCAGCAATAAGAAAAATACTGGGGGATGATTCAATACATCAAAAAGGCTCTAACATAACTTCTGAAAGATTAAGGTTTGATTTCAACTTTCCAAGAAAATTGACGGAGCAGGAAATAAAATCAATAGAAAAGGAAGTTAATTCAAATATAAAAAAAGGGTGCGAGATTGTAAGAGAAGAAATGCCCCTTGAAGAAGCAAAGAGAAGAGGAGTAAAAGGAGTTTTTGAGCATAAATATGGAAACGTTGTATCTGTTTACACAATAGGAGATTGCTCAAAAGAAATATGTACAGGACCCCATGTAAAAAACACCTGTGAATTAAGTCATTTCAGGATAACCAAGGAAGAATCAAGCAGTTCAGGCGTAAGAAGAATAAAAGCCGTGCTTGAATAAAAATTCAAATACTTCAAAATTCATGAGCTGTAATACTCCTCTATAAGACCATATTTCTTTGTTAATTTCTCAAGAACCTTTCTATTCAATGGCCCAATCCATCCAGATTTTTCTATGGATTCTGTTATACGAATTAACTGGTTGGCATCTGAATATTCATAAATGTTCTGTCCAAGAGAGATTCCTTCTGATATGGGATATATTTCAGGGGATTCGAGTAACTTCCCAACTCCAACATAAGAGATTTTATTGTCGCTTATTATTGCTGGACCCGTTGTTTCAACAAAGCAATACCCACTATCCAGAAGGCTTTCTTT
Source organism: Candidatus Woesearchaeota archaeon (assembly GCA_964521605.1). GTDB lineage: Archaea > Nanobdellota > Nanobdellia > Pacearchaeales > GW2011-AR1 > MWBV01. The sequence goes on along the minus strand of CAZFSJ010000025.1, from coordinate 1,284 downwards.
GGAAGGACAGGATATACCTGCGGCTTCATGATTATAATGAGGATAATAAAAGAATGCAGTGCCATACCCGATTTCTCTAAGTAGGAATATCAAAAGGTCTGTTTTTTCACCGCAGATTCCACTCATATCATAAAGAACCTCATACGGATATCTTGAGTAATCAACCTTCATACTTCCAAAATTGCTTGTCTTATTTGAAGCACCAAAAGGAATATTCTGCACAAGACTTATTGCTATTCTTGCCTGATCTTCCCTGCTTTTTGTTATGTTCTGTATTTCAATTACCAGGGGTAAAAGTAATTTTCTCTGTTCTTCTTCATTAATTGCTTTTAATATAAAATCGGCACGGGAATAATCTTTCTCATCAGAATAGTATATCGAACGCGGCACTTTTGATATATAATCCTCAAATCCAGAATACACCACAAAATTCATTATCTTGTCCTCTCCCCTAAGGGTATATTTAAGGGTAATTTTCTTCCCACCAGTCTGATAAGAAGAGATACACATATCCCCTTTACTCCTAAATCCTTCAGGACATCCACATTTGGATGCTCTTTCAACAAATTTACCCGCGAGACAGAAATAAGGTTTTACCGGTGAACATGTATTGTACAACGTTCCATCTCCACAGACATTTCCTTTGTAATAATTGCCTTTATTGAAGAGGTTCACAAGTCCAAATCCCCCTGAAAACACAAATAAAAGAACAAACGCAATGAGAGTGAAAGCAATGTATTTTTTTGTTGAAGATGATTTCAACCTTTTGTAAAGACCAGGGGAAGCACCTCTCGTATCATCCATTAATCAGGAAGGAAATAAGTATATAAAAACCTGATTATTCCATGTAAATTCCAGGTTTTCCTGGTTTTGATTTCTTTGATATATTTTTAGGGTCATATTTCTTCACGTCATTGACCGCAAACAGCTTTACCTCTTTCTCAACCCTTCTGCCTATCTCATCAACATCATAAAATTCTTTTTCATTGGGTATGACATACACATAAACTTTCTCCTTCTTCTCCCCTTTTGATTCAACAATCTTCTGAATATTAATTATATCTGCAACTATCTTCTCCATTGCCTCTTCCTGTTTATCAAACCTGCTGTCAATCTTTTTTTCATCAGCAACAGGCCATTCACTTAAAGAGATAAAATTCTTATTGGAGAGAGTAAAAAACTACTGATATTTTAATCAAATAATTTTCAGGTCAATTGTTACTAACTGTTTTCGTTCTATATCAATTAAAGTTCAGATTAAAATTTTTGGAAAAATTATAATTT
>CAZFSJ010000024.1:0-7359 GCA_964521605.1 Candidatus Woesearchaeota archaeon | reverse complement strand
CAGGAAGAAACCAAGGTTAAATTTGAACTTCCTTTGAGTTGACCAAACATCGTGGTCCGAAAGGACTTCCAGGTTCGATTCCTGGTTACGGCGTTTTAATTTTTACAACCCTAAACTTTCAACAAATTTATTCCTGTCAAATTTCTGTATGTCCTTGTATTCCTGGCCAATTCCAAGATAAAGTATTGGTTTTTCTGTTGTGTAACCCACGCTCAAAGCAGTTCCTCCCTTTTCGTCAATGTCTGCTTTGCTTAGAATTATCCCATCAATCTTTACTGACTGATTGAAAGTCTTTATCTGTTCAATTATATCATTTCCTGTTATGCTTTCTCCAACAAATATCTTTAGGTCTGGATTGCAGACTTTTGCAACTTTTTCAATCTGAGCCATTAGGTTTTTTTCTGTATGCATTCTTCCCGCTGTATCAATAAGAACAATATCAACATGGTTTTTCTCAGCATATTTTATTGCGTCAAAACCTACTGAAGCAGGATCTGAGCCGTAATCATGGGCTATTACAGGAATGTTAAGTTTGTTTCCGTGCTTTTTGAGCTGTTCAATGGAGGCCGCTCTGAAGGTGTCTCCTGCTGCAAAAACACATGAAAGTTTTTTTTCTTTGAACATATTTCCCAGTTTGGCAATTGTTGTAGTTTTACCCGTTCCGTTCACTCCACAAAACAATATTGTGTATGGTTTAGTTGGAGTATCTGCTTTTTTCTCCTTTATTTTATCAATTACGTCAAAAGGTTCAAGAAGTATTTTGTAGATTATATCCTTAAGAGAATCTTTTATCTGCCCTTCTATCTCTTTTTTTAAGAATTCTTTTCCTACAATCTCTTCTTTAAGTTGTTTTATTATTTTGTCTGAGACATCCAGAGCGACATTGTTTTCAAGAAGTATCATCTCCAATTCTTCCTGATATGATTCAAATTCTTCTTCAGATATTTTTATTTTGCTAATCCCCGAGAATATCTTCTTAAAAAACCCTTTTTTCTTTTCTTCTTCTGATTTTATGTCTTCAACTACTTTTTCAGTTATCTCCCTTTCTTCTTTGTCAAAGGTCTTTACAGGAGGTTCAACATATTCATGTTCTTCTATAGGTTTAACCTGCTGTTTTGTCTTTTCTACCTTTTCAACTTCCTGAACTATTTCCTGGGCAGGTTCCTCTTTTTTCTTACTTTCTTTCCCTATTTTCTCTTTTTTCTCTTTGGGTTTTGTCTCTTTGACCTGCTTCTTTATTTTTTTCTTTTCTTCTTCCTTTTCTTCAACTTCGTCTACAGAGGCCTTTTTTATTATGCCCTGGGTCCAGGATTTTAACTTATCACGTAGTTTATTGAACATGCCTTTTAATGTAAAGAATTAGTTATTAAGGTTTTGGTTTATATACTGCTTTCGGGTTAATCTAAATTTTTATAAAGAAAAGGGGCTTTGATATTTTATAAAATGAAAGGAATACTTGTGATACTCGATGGATTGGGGGATTTACCCCACAAACTCCTGAACGATATGACTCCTTTAGAAGCCGCACAAACCCCTAATCTTGATTTTCTTGCTGCAAGAGGGGAATTGGGGTATATGTACAGCGTAAAACCAGGATTTATACCCGAATCTGACGAAGCAATAGTCTCAATTTTTGGAAATGACCTTATTTCAAGCACAAGGGGACAATTAGAAGCAAGAGGGAGCGGAATAAAACTTGTGAGAGGGGACTTAGCATTTAGGGTGAATTTTGGAACTATTGATTCTTTTGAGAAAGGGAATATTTTAGATAGGAGGGCAGGAAGAACACTTACAACTTCAGAGGCAAATATGCTTGCCTAGGCCCTTAATAAAATAAAACTTCCCTGTCAATTTGTTTTTAAGCCAACTGTCCAACACAGGGCAGCGCTTGTATTCAGAGGAGGATTTTCAGATAATCTTTCTGGTAATGATACAACATATAGCCAGGGGATGAATGTTCCTTCAGAAAAGATAGCAAAATGCAGACCATTAGACGATGATGAAAATTCACAATATAGCGCAAACATTGTGAACGAGTTTCTTGAAAAGGCATATGAGGTTTTGAATTCCCATCCTGTAAATCTTGAAAGAATGAGGAGGGGACTGCTTCCTGCAAATTATCTTTTGATAAGAGGAGCAGGAATAGAACCCCCCAAGCTTAAGCAGTACAAAAAGTGGGTCTCTTCGAGTTACATGCCTCTTGAGATAGGATTTGCAAATACATGTGGTATGAAAAATTACTCTTTTGATTATCCTGAATTGACGGGAATAGATGCCTATGAAAATCTTTGGAAGGGTTTAAGGAAGGCATGTAAACATGCTGCAAATGTGATAAAAAAGAATATGAAGAGAGCGGATTATGCATATATTCATATTAAAGAAACTGATTTGCCTGGACACGATAATAAACCAATTGAGAAAAAACTCATGCTTGAGTATATTGATATAACTCTGTTTAAATATTTGAGAGGTGTTGCTCCGCAGAACAAGATAAAGATTGTTGTGACTGGAGACCATTCAACACCATGCAAATTGAAGGGGCATTCTGCTGACCCAATTCCATTGCTTTTCTTCAATTCTAAAGAAGTTCCAGTTGCAAAGAAATTCTGTGAGAGGGAATGCAGAAAGGGCGAATTGGGGAGAATAATCGGACATGACCTTCTTAAGAAAGTGGGTTTTGTGAGGTGAAATTTAGAACTTTTATAGGGGTTCTGTTAAGAGGTAAAAAGCTTTCATACCATCTCCTATTATAAGACAATGATATTTAGACAATGTTTTCCATAATTCAGAAGATTGTTTTTCTGATGAAGGAGCATAGTACCTAATATAGAAATTATTTTTTATAAACCCCTGGCCTTTAAATTGGTCAAGCTGGTATTCTATTCTTCCTTCTTCAGGACTAATTACAAACCAGTTTTCATGTTTTGGTCCGTAAAAAGAAACTTTAATTGCAGGGTCTTTTAAGCTATCTGCTCTACTTATTGTTAATGGAATTTTATTCATAACATTTAGAAAATCTTCAATTCTTTTTGTATTAAGACCATCCCATGTCCATTCTAACCCGTCTATCAGACTAACCATACTTTATCAATAAGATAATTATTTTTAAGGATTATTATACTCTGAAATACATCTGCATCTAGGTTTGTCGTCAATCATTCAGTCGTGTGCAAACTAGAAAAGTGTAAAGGGCTTAGGCTACTTTTTAAAAAATTTAAAATTAACCGAAAAGCGCACTAAGACCCTCTGCTGCAGCTTCGTGTTTCTCTTCCTTTGGAGCTTCTGCAGGCTTTGCTTCAGCAGGAGCTGAACCAGCAGCAGGAGCAGCAGCAACCAAACTGGCATTTGCCAATTCATTTGCTATGTCCACGTCTTTCAGACTAGCGACAAGCGATTTGATCTTAGATTCATCTGCCTGTGCACCAGCAGCCACAACAACACTTTTTATGTTTGCTTCACTAACTTCTTTTCCAAGTTTGTGCAACAAAAGTGCCGCATATATGTATTCCATTTTAGTTTCCTTCTCCTGTTGTGTTTAATTCAGGAGTATCTGTTTGTGGGGAAGGGGTTTCTTCTGTGGGAGGTGAAGGAGATGTTTCTTGAGAGGTTCCAAGAACTTTTTCAATCGCTTTTTCATGCATTCCCGCTTTTCCTATAAGGAAGGTTATAGTCTCTGAGTTTGCATAACCTACATTCACTGCAAATGGAAGAGCTCTTCCATAGGCTTCTTTAAGGTCTTCAAGTATTTTGTCTGGATTTATATCTATTTCAGGATAGAATGTTTTTGTAGTATTGTCAAATGCTGCAATTGGAAGGAAACCTATTGAGAAGGGTTTTATGTCAAGCTTACTCATTATGTCCGCAGCACCATGGGTTATTTTGGAGTCTTTCTTTGCAACAACTTTTGGTTCTTTGATTGTGATTTTTCCATTTTCAATCTGAATCTGTATCCCTAATGCCCCAAGTTCACTTATTGCAGGTCCAGGAACAAGTTCTGTTGGTCCCGCAGGAACTTCTATATCCTCCGGAGCTATCTGGCCAGCCTTCGCCTTTGATGGGCTTTTTTTCTTTATGAGGTCTATTGCAAGCTCAAAGCAATCCATGTCAGAAAACAATATTGCAAAATCACTTCCAATCTTATCTTTTACCTGTTTTATTTGTTCTTCTTTTGATGAATCAATCGCCTTTAATATGAGATTTTTCTTTGGAACTTTTACAACTGCTTTTCCTCTAAGCTTTTTTGCTATTTCCTGGAATTGTGACCCTGGAATGTTCTTTATTGAAGCAATAAGTATTGTTTTCTTTTCCTGCATCAGTTTTGAAAGTTCTGATACTGACTTTTTCTTCTTTTCAGGAACCTGCCTTGTTTTTGCATCTTTTTTATTTGTTTTTGGTTTCATTTTATTTTGTTGATAGCTTGTAAGGTTTAGTCATGGTGAATTTAAGTTCAATGTTTCTTACATTCTCTTTATTTCTTGGAAGGGTCTTAAGAAGTGAATTGTAGAAAGTCATTATGTTTTCAATTACATCTTCATCTTTCATGCTTTGTTTTCCAACAGATATTTTGACACTTGGCTCTTTAATTCTTATTTTTATACTTGTGTTTATCTTATTCTTGAGTTCATTTATGGCCTTTTCATCTGCATTAAGGATTATTCCAAGCTGAGGTGAAGGCATTTTTCCTGCAGGACCCAATGTTCTACCAAAATTTGTAGCAACGCTTGGCATAAGACTTGCCTGAGCTATGAAAAAATCATGGTTATCTATGAGTTTCTTCATCTCTGTCTTTCCTGAGTATTTCTTAAATTCATTGGGAGTTATTGTCTCAACATCCTTGTTCTTTACCTCAAGAAATCCCGCTATTTTTTTATCCTTAATCTTATGCGGTACGGTAACAAAAGTATTTACATTATTCTTTTTTATATCAAATTTTTGCAGATTTACAATTAAATCTATTGTTTGATCAAATTTTCTTTCTTTGGCTTTTCTTAGTTCAGTCAAAGCCTTCTTTAATTCATCTTCCATTTCTGCCATTTTTTCAATTAACCTCCCAAATTATGCGTCCTGGATATAGAATGTATTCCAGCACGATATGGTTCAATCGGTTGATTTTCTATGTTGTTTTGGGTTTTTAAATGTTAGGTTTTCTAATTATAAGAGATTATTACAACAATCCTTATAAATTGAGGTTGGATTTGAAGAAGTATGGAACTTGTGGCATTATTATCCTCAGGAAAAGGAACATGGGGACAGGTATCTGGGCTTATGAAATATGGTGAATGGGATAAAATTATAATTCTTGGGGATGAGTTTGGGGCAGGATTTACTCATGAAAAGCCTTTTGAGTTCATAAAGATAAATCTTGGAGCAAAAATAAAAGATCTTAGGGAAGATTTCATGAAAAAACTCAAAAATAAGATTGATGGGACTGAAGTCGCTCTTAGTATTGCAAGTGGCGAAGGAAAAGAACATATGGCATTGATATCTGCACTAATTAATCTTCCTGTTGGAATAAGATTCGCTGCTCTCACTAAAGAGGGTGTTATTGATTTATAGTATGGGAAATAGTGATGGTCTTGGCGATAAAGTAAAAAAAATTCCATGGACTTCTTTATTAAAATTACCAAGCAATCAGCAGATACATAATGAGGATATTTTTTGTGTATATCATAAATTTGAAGATGAGGGGTTGGGTATGCTCGAAGATTCTTCTCACCCGGGAAAAATAGACAAGAGCAATTCTGTGATATATTCTGATGGAACCATATACACTCCTGAAGATATAATGAACTATGCTCTTGAGAGGAGAGGAGGATTCAGTTCGGATAATCCTCTGGACATAAAAATGCACAAAATTTCCATGTATTATGCGGGATTTGAAGAGTTCTTTTTATCTATAAAGTAGATTTTTTCATCCTTTTTTGAAACATAACAATTATTAAAAATGCATGTTGTTTTGAGTTTTTATGATTACTTATAATGATATATATGAAGCAGCCAGAAAGGAGAGATATTCTGAACAATTGCAGGCAATTCCCAAAAATTTCATCTTAGAAGTTGCAAAATATATGAAAGATAAAAAGGAGATTGCCGCTAAAAACAGTGATGATTTTTCAGACGTGATAGTTAAGACAAAAAAACAGCTTGAAAATGCGACTACTCTTTTCAAAGAGTTGGTTATAAGAAGAAGGAAGAAAATACTTAATCTTGTTCTTGTGGCTACAGAAACAGGGATATCAAAACAAGATTTTGAAAATATGCTTGCAATAGAGAAGGCGCTTTTTGAAGAGCTTATGAGCTGTATGGATGCTTCGGAGAAAAAACTCAACGAGCTTCTTAATGGAGAAAAAGGAGAACAGGTAAAAAATAATGAACTTGTCGTTTTTCTTGAAAATGTAGATGAATTTTTAGGAGTTGAGGGAGATAAGATGGGTCCCTACAACAAGGGAGAAATCGCCAATATTCCCAAAGAAATAGCAAAGATACTTTCTGATGGAAAAAAGGCAGAAATCGTAGATAAATAAAGTTTATTAACTCTTATTCTTTGTCTAATTTATGAGTTCAAGCAGGATTATCACAGGAATAATCTTCCTTATTGGAGGGATTGTTCTCATGGTTTTGAGTTTTACAATTTCTCTCTTTATACTTATATATGGAATTCCAATATTTCTTGTGGGGATATTTCTTCTTTTAAACAAAAATGAAGATAAGATTGAAAAAAGAAAGGATTTAAAAGAAAAGGAGTATAGAAAATAATATGGAAAAAGGAATGGTTGTGACAACTGCTTTTGATGTTCCAGGAAGGAAGATTGCGAGGGTTTTGGGTGTCGCAAGAGGAAACACCGTAAGAGCCAGGAATATTGGAAGGGACATTGCAGCTGGTTTCAAGAATATGGTCGGAGGAGAAGTTAGGACATATACAGAGATGACTGCTCAGGCAAGAGATGAAGCTTTGAACAGGATGATTAATGATGCTCTTTCAATGGGTGCGGACGCAATTATTGGTTTTAGATTTTCTACTTCTCTTATAATGCAGGGAGCTTCTGAGATGCTTGCCTATGGAACTGCTGTCAAATTGGCGTGAGAATTTTTTTTAGTGAGTTTTTCTAGAGATATTTGAAGGTTAAAAGCCTGTAGAGGGAATGAACGATTTGTTGGAGAAAATTAGAGGGGCTTTAAATTCTTATTAGGTATTTTGTTTTTTTGTAATAAAATTCAGTTAGAGTTTCTCCGTTATAGCCAGTTATCCTTATATCTTGAGCAAGAGGAGGGATATCTATTTCAATTTGCCAATCTCTTGATCTTTGTTTAATTTGTAGTTCTACCATGTTTTCATTTTCTAAAACATTTACATCCATT
>CAZFSJ010000023.1:0-7370 GCA_964521605.1 Candidatus Woesearchaeota archaeon | reverse complement strand
ATGCATGGGTATTGCAATTGTTGGCTTTATGAGTTTTGCAGCTTCAGCAGCTTCTTCAACATTCATAGTGAATCTCCCTCCTATTGGAAGAAGTGCAACAAACTCTTTTCCCTGCTGCTTATATCCTGTAAGTTTTTGCATTTCAGGAATTAAATCGCTGTCTCCTGCATGATAAAAAATTGCATTGTTTACTTTTACAATATATCCTACCCAGTTCTCATCCTTGGGATGAAAATGTTTGTCTGTGTTATAAGCAGGTACTGCGGATATTTTTATATCACCAATCTCTAGCTCTTTCCCCGGCTCAATAAACTCAATCTTTATTGGAACATCAAATCTTGTAATCTTGCTCTGGCAGTCGGCGGTCATGACTATTCTTGTACCATCTTGGACAATTTTTTGCATATCCGCAACACTGCAATGGTCATAATGGCTATGGGTAATAAGTATTATGTCTGCCTTTTCAGATCCTTCTTTTATATTGTAGGGGTCAATATATATTGTCTTGGAATTCTTCATGAAGAATCCTGCGTGTCCCAGCCACCTAAGCTCAACGTCTCCTATTTTCATAATATTGATAAAATAAAGATGTTTTTTAAAGATTATTGCTTAAAACAGAAGAAACCCCCTGTTCAGAGAAAAAGAAAAGGAACCTCCTCTACCAACAAAATTAACAAAGGGAAGTTCCTGAAAGATTTGATTAAAGATTATTCATCGTCAGAGTCATAATTCCCATCAGAGTCATCATCTTCAAGTTCTTCGTCATCTTCAGGGACTTCCTCTTCATCATCATCGTAGTTTGGCATTTTAAGACCTCCAAATTTAAATAACATCCATCTTCCTCCAGGATTTTTAAATCTATCTCTACACTAAAAAATAGATAAAACAGACTGGAAAAGCTTAAAAAAGCACTATCTATGAATACATTACTAAAAATGGCAAACGCATATGTTGACGCATTAAGAAGTTCTAAAACAAGCAACACTCCTGTTATTCTTTCTCCCAAAAGACAGATTGTAAAAGATCAGAAAGAAAGATGCTACATGTGCGAAAAATCTCTTGGAAATGCAATGTGCTATTTCGCGGAGATACAGGGTCCTGACATGAACACTGGTCTGCCTTCCATGGGAACAAGGGCTATTTGTTCTGCATGTTTTTTCAGTCTTGGAAAAAATCCAATTAAACAACCAAAAAAATCAATAGTATCTGAAAGAGAAAAGATAAAAGCAAAAGAAAAAAAGCAGGAAGAAGAGGAAGTTAATCTGTTTAAGGAACTAAGACTTAAACATAATACAAAAGAAGATATGTATAATCAGTGGGATTAATTTTTCTTAATTTGATTCTAAATAATTATCTAAGTAAAATCACATCATTTATTACAACACTCAACCTAGTTAATATTATCAACTAATTAAAAGGACTGTTACAGATAATTAAATCCCAAAAGGATAATAAATTTTAAGGATTCAACCTTGTGGGAGTTCTTGGGAAAGGAATTGAATCTTTTATTGTATCAAATCCACATATCCATGCAGCAAATCTCTCAACCCCAAGTCCAAACCCTGCATGAGGAACGCTTCCATATCTTCTCGAATCTAAATACCAGTCAGAAGCCCCCAAATCCATTCCTGCCCTCTTCAATCTTTCAACAATCTTCTTCAAATCTGGCTCTCTCTGTGAACCATCTACCATCTCTCCAACCCCCGGAGCAAGAAGATTAAAATTAGTGCCAGTTCCAGGATTCTTAGGATCTTCCCCATGATAAAATTTCAATAATTCCAAAGGATAATTTGTCACAAACACAAATTTATCTCCATAATACTTAGCCAGTCCTCTTTCCTCAGCAGAACCAAAATCATCTCCATATTTTATTTTATGACCGTGTTTTTTTAGTGTTTCTATTGCTTCTTTGTAAGTTACTCTCTTGAAAGGAGCCTTTACTTTCTCCAATTTAGATATATCTGCTTCAATTATCTTTAAATCATTCATATTCTCTTCCAGGACTTTTTTTATGACATATTCAATTGACTCTTCTGCAACAACCATATCATCCTCAAGATTCATCCATGCTCCCTCAACTTCAAAATGCCAGAATTCTGTGACATGCCAGGGGGTTTTTGATTTTTCAGCCCTAAAAGAAGGAGCAATTGCATAAGCTTTCCCAACCGCATTTATGAAATTCTCAGCATAAAACTGCCATGATTGTGTAAGATAAGCTTTTCTGTCAAAGTACTTAACTTCAAATGTTTCAGAACCCCCCTCACTCGTTGCCCCACTCAAAGAAGGTGCGTGAATCTCTGTAAATCCCTTTTTATGCATATATTCATGCAAAGCAAAAAGTATTGTAGAACGTATCTTCATGCTTGCAGTCATTTTCCTTGAACGCAGCCAAAGATGCCTTCTATCCCCAAGCAATTCTTCATTCAAATCCTTATTTATTGGGTAATCTTCTGCAATATTAATAATGTTTATCTTCTTGACCTGTATCTCAAATCCAGTGGGAGCTCTTTTGTCTTCCTTTACAGAACCTTCAAGTTCAACTGAGCTTTCAATCTTTATCTTGTCAATTTCTGCCCATTGCTTTTCAAAGTTTTTCTTCTCAAGAACACATTGAATTATGTTTGAACTATCACGCAAGATAATGAATTTCATGGCGTTGCTTCCTCTCTCACGATAGACCCATCCTCTTACAGATACATCTCCCTTCTTCTTTTCAATTGCTTCCTGTATTGAAATGAACTTTGATTCTCCCTTTACCATTATTATCCTAAAAAAATAAGATTTTTAATTATTTGCATTATTGATATTCTATACTCAATAGTCTTATAAATACCTTCCTCAATATTTTTCCATGGGAGATACATTTACCCTAACTAACAAGGACAAACACACAGATGCCCGAATAGGCATTCTTCAGACAAAAAAAGGGCCCGTAGAGACTCCTTTTTTCATGCCAGTAGCAACCCGTGGAAGCGTTAAAACCATTGACTCAAAAGAACTTGAAAAAATGAAAGTTCCCGCAGTCATATCTAACGCGCTCATTCTTTCTTTGAGAGAGGGTCAAGGCATAATAAAAAAATTTGGGGGAATTGGAAAATTCATGAAATACAAAGGTATTAACTTCACAGATTCAGGGGGATTTCAGATGTACTCTCCAAGCATTTACATTAAATCAAATACTGAAGGGGTTTTTTTCAAAAATCCTCTTAATGGAGAAAAAATATTCATGACTCCTGAAAAAGACATGGAACTTCAATTGGACATTGGAAGTGAAGTTGCAATGTGTCTTGACTCAATGCCAATGTACACGCACACAAAAAAGCAAATTGAAGATTCAGTTAAAAAAACTTCCCTCTGGGCAAAACGCTGCAAAATGCACCATGACCTGCTTCAGAAAAACCTTCCAAAAAACAAACATCAGATATTATTCGGAATAATCCAGGGAGGGAAATATCCTGACCTCAGGGAAAATTCAACAAAAGACCTTTTAGAAATAAATTTTGATGGATATTCCATAGGAGGATTTGGACTTGGAGAAACAATTGAAGAAGAATTCAAGATTGTAAAGCAAATAAAATCCCTTCTTCCAGAAAACAAACCAGTTTATCTCATGGGGATTGGAAATCCAGTTGAAATATTAAAAGGAATTTCGCTTGGTGTTGACATATTTGACTCAAGAATGCCAACTCAAAATGCAAGACGTGGAATGCTATTCACTTCAGAAGGAAAATTGCGTATTCTCAGGGAAGATTGTAAATTCAGTCAAGAGCCAATTGACAAAAACTGCAAATGTTTTGTCTGCAAAAACTACTCGCGTGCATTTATACGTTATCAGCTAATTCACGATGAATTCACAGGAAAAAAACTTGCAACCTATCATAATATTTTCTATCTTACAAATTTAATAAAAACAGCAAAGGAAAAAATTAAGCAGAATAAATTCTCTGATTTTTTGAAAGAAGTTGAAATAGCTTACAAAGAAAAGGAAAAATAATTATTGACTATCTGTAACAATTATTTTATTATTGTATTAATTCTTTCAAGGTTATTATCGCCCTCAATAGACTATATGATTTTACCATGATAACTAAACTCTTTCAAATAAGAAATCTTACGGAGTCAACCTAGTTCTATCCCTTGGAAACATTGTTGCTTCCTTAACATTATCCAAACCACAGATTATTTGGGTTAATCTTTCAAGCCCAATACTCCAACCGCTATGAGGGGGAGCACCATATCTAAAACTATCAATATAGGAAGTAAAATTCTTAGGATTTAATCCCTTTGCTTTTAACCTTTCAATAAGCAATTCTGGTATGTGAATCCTCTGTCCACCTGAAGAAATCTCAATCCCTCCATAAAGAGCATCAAAGCCTTCACTTACTTTTGCATCTTTTTTCTCATCTTTTGTCATTATATAAAATGGTTTTATTGACGTAGGCCATGAATGTGTAAACACAACATCCCCGGGATACATTTCACAAAGTTTTCTTTCCTCTTCTGGTGTGAAATCCTCTCCAATTTTCCCCCCAACTTTCTTGATTGCTTCTTCATAACTCAAATATACTCCTCTGGGAACCTTCAAATTTTTAACACCCAATATATCAAGCTCCTTTTTGCATTTCTCCAGAACATTCTTTATTATGAATTTGACGCATTCCTCGAGTTCTTTCATTATGCTCATCTGGTTTGTAAATGCACACTCAATATCCATCTGTCTTATTTCATTTATATGGCGAGTAGTATTGTGTTTTTCGGCTCTCCATACAGGAGTTATGGTGAATGTATTTCCAAGAGAACATGCAAGCATCTGTTTATACAATTGAGGCGATTGGGCTAAGTAAGCTTTGTGCTCAAAATACTGAACAGGAAACAATTCAGTCCCTCCTTCTGAAGAAGCGCTTATTATACATGGGGGTTGTATCTCAATATACTTTTTTTTGTAGAAGTATTCTCTAAAAGCATTTGCAATAACAGTTTGTATTTCAAAAATTGCCTGAATTTTTGGCTTTCTTATATCCAAAAACCTGTAATCCAGTCTATTCTGGAATTCAGTTGTAGTTGTCTTTTCATTAACATGTATAGGCAGTTTTTCAGCTAAACTTATAATCTCAAGCTTCTCAACATCAACTTCCACATCACTCCTTGCAAACTCTGCCTTTATCTTGGCTCCCTTAGCCTTCCCCTTTATTTCAACTGCACTTTCCAAAGACAATCCATTAAGTTTTTCAAGAATCTTCTTGTCCTGCACAACGCACTGAACAATTCCAGTCCTATCCCTGAGAAGAATAAATCCAAGTTTAGCCAGGACTCTTATTTCATAAACCCACCCCTTTAGCAGAACTTCCTTCCCTGCCTTTATATCTTCAATCATGTTTCTTTCCATGAAGATTAAAGAAAAAGAGAGTTTTTTAATTTAATGCTTGCGGGGTTTACTCTTTCCAAAAAACTTAATACTTTTAATCTTTCCCCTATCTTCATCTATATCAATCAAAACATAATCTCCATGATGTGTAGATCCAGCATTAACAAGGGTCGTCTTACCAATTTTATCTTTCCCCCTGCTCTCTTCTATGTGTCCAGAAAGTGCTAAAATAGGTTGATATTTATTTAATATTCTTTTAAATAATTTTGAACCGTAATGTTTGCCTTTTACTATTTTATGTGCATCTTTTGCATGAATCAAATCAATTTTAGTATTATAAGGTGGAACATGGCTAATAAAAATCAATTTCCCCTGTCTATTCTCTTTCCCGAATTTTTTAAATATTTTTTCTAATTTTTGTTTAGATTTTTTATATGCCTTGCTTTTAACATATCCAGGAAAGCTATGCCCTCTTGCCCCAACAAAAACTAAATTTCCAAATTTTACATAACTATAATCTGCCTTTTTTATATTAGACATCTTATCAATAAATTTAGAAATAGCTGTTCTTTCATCCCAATCCCATTTCCAAAAATGAGGCGCCTTTAATTTTTTTATATCTGCAACGTCATCTGGTAAGGAGTAATCATGATTTCCCAAGACAGTTATTACAGGTATGGAGAGGGAATTCAATTTTTTGATAACATTCTCTCCTCTCTTATGGTCAGTTAATACCATCTTTTTGTATTTTCCTTTTCCAATAATTTCCCATAATTCGATATCTTTCTTACCATAAACATATTTAAAAAATAATTTTTTTAAAGAAAAAGAGGGATAATCTCCTGTAGAGATTACCAAATCAACTTTTTGTTCATTAATAAATTTAGGAATAAATCCAGGAAATGCTCCATGAAAATCTCCCATTACCAATATTTTCATCTTATCTCTTATCAACAAGCTTATTTATTATTTCCATTGCACTCTTTCCATCAATCTTCCCCTTGAATTTTCCCATGACCAGTCCCATATATGCGTTTGCATTAAGTCCTGGTTTTTCCTTTATCATCCTGAGTATCTCTTCCTCTATCTCGGAATCATCCGCCCTCTCAATCCTCATTGTATCCTCAAAGTTCTTTCCCTGAACAACCTTTGTAAGTATATCCTTAACATCTCCCTCTGATATCTTCTTCTTTTTCAGAGCCCTAAGTATTTCAGGATAATATCCCATCAAAACACCATCAACATCTTCAGAGGATTTATTCTCCTTTGATGCAATTTCTTTTGGAAACAAAAGAATCATTTTGGCAATAAAATTAATATCCCTATAATCTTCAGCAAGACTCTTCATCTCTTCAATTTTATCCTCTCTTAAAACCAATTTAACCATTTCCTCTTTTAATCCCCTTTCCCTCAACTCTCCTGCAATCTCACTTCTTAGTTTAGGCAAATCCTTTTTTATTTCATTTATGAAATCTCTTGATATTTTTAACAAGGGCAAATCTGTTTCAGGATACATTCTGTCTGCACCGTGCAGGGGTCTGAGAAACTCTGAACTTCCATCTGCAAGAGCATTTCTTACTTCAGCAGCTGTTGGATGGTGTTCATCATGCAGTTTTTTCTGGCGCAAGACTTCATTTTCAATAGTTTTAATGAAGGTTCTCATGTCCTGAACTCCCTTCATTTCAATCCTGTTTTCTCCAAGTATGGAAATATTAACATCCTGTCTTATTGTTCCTATTCCCCTTTTAACTTTACAACTCCTTAAGATATTTCCAATATGCAAAGAAACTTCCTTTGCATGTTCTGCAGACTTTATATCGGGAGCTGTTGCAATTTCAACCATAGGAAATCCCAACCTATCTAAATTCCAATAAACTTTGTCTCCTTCTACTTTTGATTTTCGTGCAGAGTCTTCTTCTAAAAGCAATATCTCAATCCCAACCCTTCCAAGAGAAGTCTCAATATAGCCATCTCTTGCAATCAGAACTGTCCTTTGAAACCCGGA
>CAZFSJ010000022.1:5121-7506 GCA_964521605.1 Candidatus Woesearchaeota archaeon | reverse complement strand
AACCATAATCCCACCAGTGTACAAATATGCTTCCAGGAGCGGTGTTATTTCTTACCCATGCCATTGAATACTGCCATTGAGTATTTGCAGAGGAACCTATCTGTGATGCCTGAGCTTTTATTGCCTTTACATATTTAACAGAAGAGAATATAAGAAGTATAATTATTGCAAGAAGAGCAATATAGAAAAACATTCTCACTATTTCATCTTTGCTTGTCTTTGCATATTCATAAACTTTTATAAGTGAATATGCGGAAACAAAACATATTACCGGTGTTAACACAAAGAGCAGTCTTATTGCACTTATTCCAGCAAGAGCAAGGAAGAATGTCATCAATAAAATTATTACGTTTGAACTCTCTGTCTCTATCCTGTCTTTGAAATATGCCCATATGAAAAATCCTAGGAATAGGAACATGCTTCCTATGTAAAAGAACTTGCTTATGAAGGTATCTCCATTAAGAATTGATGCAGTTGTTGAATACCTGTGAAAGATTATTCCAAAAATCATTAATACCCATAATAATGAAAAAATAACTTTGTTTCCTTTCTTTCTAACCCCTCTAGAAAAATCAATACCCACAATAAGCGTTCCAAGGAAAAACAGCCAGAATACAACTTTTCCTATCTGTCCCATTATATCAGCAGTATAGGGAAGAGCATTCTCCGCAACAGTGCTTCCAGTTCTTCCCCCTCCAAACGGTCTGAGTATGCTTGATATGAGGTTTGATATTGAGAAACCAATGCTCTCATGGAATATTGCGCTTATTATAGCAAGCAATATTATTGATACCACAAGGCTTGCAACAACCCTGTATTTTCCAAGCTCTTTTATTCTCTTTATCTTTAACTTCATTATTATATAATCCACAAGAATGAACAACAAACCTAGAGGAACAATCATTCCCTTTAGGCTTACCATCTGGCCTATTGTAGCCTTTATAGGATATGCAAAGATTGGGCTTAATATTATGAAAGATATAAACCAGAATGCATAGAACAAAAGATACTCTCTAAAATTTTCCCTTGAATTTTCATCTTTCCTATTATTCGTAACCCATAAAATTATTACTGTTAAAGGTATTATAAGCAGGGTGAAAGTAGCAACTCCACTCCATGCAGCAATATTGAATGCAGTCAAGAATCCTGTTATAATTCCCCATACTATTGCCCCCTTCCATGAAACTTTATTTTTCTCTATTTTCTCCATTGATATTGCAAAGAAAAGCAGTGCAATATAGAATGCAAACATTCCAATTGGCTCGTGGTCTGATACTCCCCCCATTGTCCTGAAGAGATATGCTGGGATTATTGAGAGCAAGAAGCTCGATACAAGGGCCGTTATCTTTGATTTTGTAAGTTTTAATATGAGGAAAAAGAAAACAATCATCCCAAGAGCAAATAATATGACTGGATATATCACATCAACATATCTTAATGTCATTGCATCTGAAAAATGGCTTAATATTTTATGCATGAATGTGAGTGCATGCGGCAATAGTTCATTACTGAAAGGAACTTTCATAGGAATATATCTCATATTATCATACGCAGGATAACTCCCATTGACGTCCAGAATTGTTGCGAGCCTCAGCCAATAGAATGCATCCAGGTCTGCCGTAAGATATTCCCCCGTCGTAACATCCTTCAGGGAAGAGATATTGCTCATTCTTATATGAGAAGTAAACCCAATTATAAGCGCAAGCAGTATAATAGTTATTATGATAAGTATTTTCTTCTGCTTCAGAAAATTAAATGCCTTTTCTGATCTCTTTTTTACATCATTTATCTTCATCAAAAACTAAAAGAAACACTATTTAAAAACCTTATTTATAAGAATATGAACAATATGAAACCAATTATTATTATAAGTGCCTGGAAGGCATTTATAAGATATACCACTTCATTTTCATAGGCTTTTTTGTTTGGTTTTATCTTTTTAAGTATGCGTATTGCAAGATGCTCAAGTCCGTATATTTTTGCATAGGGCTCTTCAAGGCTTCCATCCGGATTTGGTTTTCCAAAACTGTGCTTTTCAAGTTTTCCTCTCAATTTTAGTATCATTTCAAGGAAATAGGGTATGAAAAAGAATAACGCTATCTTCTCAGCATCCCCCAATACGGCGATGACTGCTATTGCTGCACCTATGAGATAGGTTAGCACATCCCCCGGAAAAACCCTTGCAGGATTTACATTGAATATGTAAAATGCAAATAATGATACAACAAGGCATAAAGTCACCACAGTCAGCCAGCTGCTTCCCGTTATGTATGTGACAATTGCCAAAGCTGATAATATTAATATTCCCTGTCCCGCCTCAAGCCCGTTGAATCCGGCAAGAAAATTAAATACCGTTGTCGCTCCCAAAACCCCAAGAGGAATTAC
>CAZFSJ010000022.1:0-5111 GCA_964521605.1 Candidatus Woesearchaeota archaeon | reverse complement strand
AAGCAGAGGATATAATATTCCAAAATGTATTCCCATTACGGTACTTTGTCCTGCATTTATAACCGTAAGAGGTATTGCCGCGAAAAACACCAATATCATCCTTGAACGTATTGACAATCCCCCTCTCTTCCATCCAAACAAATCATCTATGAAACCTATTCCTGCAACAAGAAGAAGAGTTGTCAGCAATGCAAATAATTGAAGGGTTATTCCGTCAGAATTTTTAAAATAAAAAGTCTGCAGTGCAATGTAAACAAATATTCCTATCATTGCCCCCATTATTACGGTTATTCCCCCTGAACCAGCCACGTTCTTCTCCCTACTTGGCTTGTTCATGTCCTCCCACACAAGACCTATCTGTTTTGCCTTTCTTATCCAGAATGGGAGCATAAGATATGTACAAAAAAAGCTTATGAATATTGCAACAACTATTATCGGTTCCATGGTTTAATATAGCACGCACCTACTTTTAAATTTTACTTGAATATCATTGGCGTTACATACACTTCAAGGAACGCAGCAATTATAAGTATTATCAATGCTATGAATATGAGTATTATAACATTTTCAACAACCTTAAGGAATTTTTCATCCTTCATTCCATGCCTTATCAAACCGACACCAAATATTCCCCCCGCAAGAGCGGTTATGAAATATGCGGCAATCTCAGGCAGACCATGTATTGTGTATCTTGCAATTCCAAGAGGAATTTCACTTATTCTGTATTTGGCAAAGATTCCAACTGCCGCAGATATAACGCTTGCATTCCATATAAGCACAAATATGGCTCCTGCACCAAATATAAGAGAGAATAAAAGAGTGAATATCATTACATACACATTGTTTTCTATTATTGATAAAAATCTCAGTCCATTAACCGCAGAACCTGTTACTCCAAGGTCTCCGGAAGAATATTTTGCAACACACGAAGCTACATCCCCCGGGTTGTTTATCTGACAATAGGTCTGTATCTGGAAATTAAGCAGGTTAGCGTCCTGGAGAACAATGTTCCAGAAGGAGAACGCAACTATAAAACCAAGAAACATCCACATGAATGCATATATAGCATCTTTGTGAGTTGTCCATACGCTAAATGCCCCCTCTATCTCCTCATCATCCCTTTCCTCTTTCTTTATTATGAAATACATGAAAGGAAAACAAAACATTATGCAGAACAGCACAACTATCATCCCCGATGCCTTTGAAAGATTGCTATCACTTGAAAAGAACCAATGCACGAGCAACAGTGAAAGAGAGGCATACAAAAGCCCCACAAAAAACATTTTCCACGGTCCCTTTTCCCCCCTTTTTGGATTTATAAGCGTCTCTAGCATATGCTTATTATAAAAAAAGAGAATTTTTAAATGTTCTTGGTTTATCTCCTACATGGGAAAAAAGGAGGAAGATTTTGCCAGGATAGTACGAGATGTAAAATCAATAAAGATACAGGGGGCAAGAAATGTCGCAAAAGCTTCACTCAGAGCTTACCTACTTTTACCGTCAGAAAAATCCATTTCAGTGCTTCTCTCTTCCCGTCCAACGGAACCAATGATGCGTCATGTTTTGCTTATGGCAGAAAAAGGAATTTCTGAAAAGGAAATCCTGCAGCACTTTGATTCTGCCCAGGATGAAATAAACAAATCAGTCTTTAAGCTTATAAAATCCAACTCCATAATCTTCACACACTGCCATTCAACAAATGTCATTAATGCTCTTTTATATGCAAAAAAAAGAGGAAAAAATTTCCAGGTATACAATACAGAGACCCGTCCATTATTTCAGGGAAGAAAGACCTCAAGGGAACTCGCAAAAGCAGGCATAAAAGTCACAATGTTCGTGGATTCTGCAATAAACGAGGCGCTTTCAGGATATGAGAGGATAAAAAGGCCAGACCTTATATTCATTGGAGCAGATGCCCTTCTTAAAAAAGGAGTGGTAAACAAGATAGGCAGCGAATTGATTGCAAAGATTGCAAAGGAGAACAAGATTCCTGTTTATATCGTCGCTGATTCATGGAAATTCACAAAGAATAAAATTCCACTTGAACAAAGGAGCATGAACGAAGTCTGGGATTCCGCACCCAAGAATGTTAAGATAAAAAATCCTGCCTTTGAATTTGTTCATAAAAAATACATTTCAGGAATAATAACTGAATTGGGAGCTGTGAAATATTCGCAATTTTTGAGAAAAGTTAAAAAGAATTGAATTTTTTTACAAGTGAATGTTTCCCTTTGGATTTCCTTTTTCATCCTCTCCATCTGTGTAATTATCGTCTATGCATTCACATTCTTCTTCACACTCACATTCTCCTTCTTCATCGCATGTGCATTCCCCACCACAACTGCACGCATGCCCATGATGGTGTGCGTGTGAATGTCCTTCTTCAGCATTCATTCCCTGTCCTGCCATGAAGACATTTGTAAGTTCAGTGTTTATCTTCTCCATCTCCCCATTAAGTTCCTCTCTTGCCTTTTCAAGTTTTTTTACCTGTTCTCCTATTATTTCTTTTGTTTCAGGAATTGATTTTTTTACAAAATTCTTATTTCCTATATCCACAAGAAAATCCTCTGAAACTAATTTAGCACGTGCATATATTCCTCTCCCTATTGGAGCCATTATTTCATTATCCTTTTTACCGATTAACTCGTCAAGTTCAAGATTAAGAGTGCTAAGTTCAACTATTGCCTGTTCAACTGCCTGCTGCTGTTCCTGTATCATTCTTATCTGCTGTTCAAACATCTGAAACTGCGCAGTAAGTTCCTGCTGTGAAATTTCTTTTTCCTCTTCGTTGCTTTCTTCTTCATTTTCTTCCATTACAATTCCAGAATAATATGGTTTTTAAGTATTATCTTTTGGGATATAAATCAATAAATACTTCGCAATTTGGTTTTATTTATGGCAGGGATTTTAATTATAGGCTCTTCTTACAATTGTTATTCTTTCTCTTTCATGGATGATACCATCTATAAAACTGCTAAAGAAGAGTATATAAAAAACCCAGATTGGAGAGTATATTTTAGCAGGGGGTATTTAACCCCCGATAAATTACAGAAGGCACGGGATAAAGTGTCAGAGATAGTGAAAAGACTTAATGATAAGGAGAAAGTCAATGTAAAAAAAGAGCTTTCCAGTTTTTTTAGATGAATTTATCTTTTACACGACATCCATGTATTTCCTTAATATTGAACCAAATATTATGGCGCCTATGAAATAGAACAAAAACCACCCCATACCAAGGAAGAATTTAGGATTTCCTGCACCAACGAAATAATCATTGAACCACCTGAAGAAAAGTATGAATGGTATTCCTGTGTATATTATTCCTCTCATGCTCAGCTTCATCTGCTTTGGCATCATTGCAAACTGCTTCTTCTGCAGCTCCATGAGTTTTTGAGGATGTTCTTTGAATTCTTTCATCTGCTTCTGCAGTTCTTTCTGTTCAGTCCTTAACTCCTTAAGGGTTTTCTGGTCCGTTGCGTATTTCTGTACAATTGTTGTCAGAAGGGTTATAACAAAAACAATAATAAGCATACCCAGATTAAGATTCCAGTTGAGCAATGCTCCCGCACTTGGATCAAGCACATAATGTATGGAATCCTTTATTGCAGGTATCTTATCCCACAATCCTGCAAGAATAAGGGATATAAGCATGAAGATTATCAACGGTGTGAAACTTCCTTCTTTGCCTTCCTTATTTTTTATTATGTTTTGTTTTTCTTCACCCATTTTCCATTGAATTTTTTTATTTTCTCTATCCCGTTCCCATGAACTTTCTCATTGCAGGATTCATGTCTGTCATGTGTTCTTCTGCAATCTTTTGATAGAACTGGAACATAATCATTATAACCAGTAGTATGGCTGTTCCTGAAGACAACGCTCCAAGTAGGTCAGTTGCAGCAGCAAGTAGTCCTATCGCTGCTCCCCCCATAACGGTCAGGGGCATTATATATCTATCTAATACGCTCTCCAGGACTCTTACGTCCTGCCTGAATCCTGCAATCTGCAGTCCAGATGCAGATATTTTTTGAGCCTGTTCTTTTGAACCCATTCCTGATGTCTTGACCCAAAACACCGAGAACAATGTTGCAAGAAGAGCATAGGAGAGTATATGTGTAAGTCCCTGAAGAAGATATCTTGGAAGGAATCCCCCTCTTATTATAAGTTCAAGTATGTTTGTATGTCCCAGCCAGAATGCAAATCCAGAAACTGCCTGTCCGTTTGAGAAATGCCCTAAGAAAGTCGGATGTCCCATCCAATTCTCCAATAGTCCCCCAAACAATTGCACGTTTGCAACCAATGCAGATGTAAGTATTACCGGTATTACGGATGCATAGAAGAACTGAAGAGGCCATTTTATTGCATACCCTCTTATTCTTCCAAAACTCAATGGAACTTCAACCTTAAGACTTTGTGCCCATACAACCAGAAGGAATATCACTACCGTTGCAAGTATTGCTCCCAGAGCAGAAGTGAATTCAACAGGATATTTGTTTATTATTGATTGTATCAATACAAGCACTTTTCCTGAACATGCTGTTCCCTTGAAATCAACAAGACAGTTCCTTCCCTGCTGGTTGACAAACTGGAATGCTGCAGTGAATATGTGCCATGATACTCCTGCTGCAATGAATATGCTTACTCCAGAACCAAATCCCCATTTTTCACAAAGTTCATTCATATAGTAAATTGCCAGTCCACCAAGTATAAGCTGGAATATTACAAGTCCTGTGTATCCGGGAGATGCTTCAAGTCCTTTCATAAGAACATAGACCATTGACTCAAAGATTATGAAGAAGAAAACAAGAAGTTTTTGCACACCCTGGAAGAATTTTTTACCTTCCGTAGTGTTTGTATCAATATTTATTATTCCTGCTCCCGTAAGTAACTGGAGGATTATTGAGGCCATAACAATAGGCCCTATACCAAGTGATATTATTGAACCAAAATCTGTTCCAAGTATTATAGCTAGATACTGAAATCTTGCAAGTGCGTTATTTGACAGCCCATAAAGGGATATGTTCGCAAGAACAAAGAATGCAATCAACACCACCAAAGTCCATTTCAGCTTTGTGTTAAAAGCCAGTTTTTTCTCTTCCGGCTTCTTTACTTCT
>CAZFSJ010000021.1:0-7568 GCA_964521605.1 Candidatus Woesearchaeota archaeon | reverse complement strand
ATGATTTTTCAGCTATGGGTGTAATAGTAAATGAATAAAATTGATTATTTAATTTAAAACAATTCATATCTTCAAAAATATACATTAAAAACCTTTAAAAAACCTCGATAGATAATTTTTCTATGATAACTATATTTTCATTTTCCAGAGGGAAATTAAACAAAATAAATTCAGAAAGGATAAAAAAAGACCCTAAAGCTACCTATTGGATTGACCTTTCATGCTCAAATGTTGATGAGATAAAATCAATAAGAAAAGTCTTTCACATACATCCCACCACAGAGGAGGATATTCTTTCTAATCAAACAAGAACAAAATATGAAGAATTTGAAGAAAACACTGCAATAATTTTTCATGGTATAAAGGGCATAGAGGGCACAAATGTAAATACCTACAATCTTTCTTTCATTCTTGGAGAAAACTATGTAATAACTTCCCATTTTGAAGAAAACGAAAATATTGATTGTCTTATGAAAAGTCCAAGAAGACTTGAGAACCTTATGAAAAGAGGAGCAGATTATATCTTTCATTACCTTCTTGATAAAGAAACAGATAAGTGCATCCAGATAAAAGGAGTCATATTTGAAGAATTCAAGCAGCTTGAGAAAGATTTCATAAACAATTCTGACAAAGAAGTTCTTGATGATTTATTTGAGAAGGAACTCGTAATACTCGAGATGAGGCAGATAATGGAATCCCTTACAGACCTTTCTCTGCACCTAACAAAACCAACTGACAACTATCTCAATAACCGGCTTCTCCCTTACTTCAGGGATATTTATGACCATACTTTTAGAACAACTGAATCACTCAAGAGTATGCTGGGAAGAATAAATGGTATGAGAAATGCCTATCAGACAATCACTTCAAATAAACTTAATGAAACAATGAAGATTCTCACAATAATCATGGCTTTAATGATGCCCATCACAATAATTACCGGATTTTACGGGATGAATGTAAGACTCCCTCTTGAGGGGGTTGCAAACAGCTGGATATGGATAATTGCCCTGATGGCATTTGTATCATCAATAACTTACTTCGCATTCAGAAGAATGAATCTGCATTAAAAAATCTAAAATAAATAGCCCCACCAGGATTCGAACTGAAAACCACCTGCGGGTTTTCCATCCTGCAACCATCGAATCCTCTAAATAGCCCCACCAGGATTCGAACCTGGGTCCCGGCCTTTCTTTCATCCATTCATCCTTTCCATATACAAAGGAGATGGTCCAAGGAAGAACCTTGGTTCTTCTTGTCCAAAGGGCCGTATACTTGACCACTGTACTATGGGGCTTTACCCATAGTAAAGACAGCTTTGAAGAATTTAAAAGGCTTTTGAAAATCAATGAAAGAATTATCCAAAGACTCTTTCATAGAATATTTCTCTGTTTATGTCCTGCTTTTTTGGAGAAGACCATGTAAGGAAGTTTCTTAGTCTTACAGGCTTATATTTCTCCCCTATCAGAGTCGCTGCAAGTTTTTTATATTCCTCGCTTGCAGAAGAATTTGGTCTGAATTCAGGATAGGGTCTGAAGTTTGACAATGCTCTTAGAAAATTTAAATCATGGGGGATTATGGCCATTATGGGTATCTCCAATGTGAGTTCCACATGTTCAGGAGAAATCTCAAAATTTTTATTATGCACTTTGTTTAGTATTATCCCCGATATGGGAGTTCCTCTCTGCTTTGCAAGTTTAAGAGCCTTAAGTGTTGTGCTCATCGTTGGATGGTCAGGCGTTGTCACAACAAGTATCTCGTCCGATGCAATCATTGCTCCCAAAGTCTCATTGTCCAGAGAAGGAGAAGAATCTATCAATATATAATCATAACTTCTTTTAAGATGTCTTATCTTATCTTTCATCAAAAGAGGATTAGCCCTTGTTCCTCTAAATATTGAAGCGGGAAGAACATCAAAATTCTCCAGCTTATGAACTGCCTGTGAAGGATTTGCCTTCTTCTCAAGCACATCCTGTATTGAAAAATCAGGTTCAACTATTTCAAGATGAAGTCCAAGGTTTGGCGAAGAGATATTTCCATCTATCAAAAGTACTTTTTTTCCAAAACTTGCAATTGCAGCGCCCAAAGAGACAACCGCAGTAGTCTTACCCACACCTCCTTTTAAGGAAATTATCCCAATTGATACTCCCATGTACCAATAAAACAAATCTTGGTTTAAATACCTTATTAAAAAACTCTCCCAACCTCTCTCACAACAAAAAACATAACAATAAGCTTTAAAAAACCCCTTTACGAAGTAGTAAGATGCCAAAAAAATCAGACAAAAAACAGGAAGAAAAACCTGAAAAATTAAGCCAGGAAGCATATGAAAAGAAAGTCCTTTCTCTTGCAGAAAAGGGTCTTACTTCGGAAAAAATAGGTGAAACCCTGAGAAAAGAGGGAATACACCCAAAAGAATATAATAAAAAAATTTCAAAAATACTTAAGGATAAATACATAAGTCCTGATTTGAAGAACACAGAAAAAAAGCTTGAAAAGATTGAAGAACACTTAAAAAAGAATAAGCAAGATAAAAAAGCAAAGAGAGAAAGAAGCAGAGTATTCTCTCAGATCAGGAAAATTAAGAAATATCTTAAGAAATTATAAAACCTCATCACATTAAAATGAGAAAAGAGGATGAACTTTTAGAAAAAGAAATTAAATCAATTGCTGAAGAATTTATTAGAAAGCTTGGTAACAATGAGGCTTACATAGTCAGCCATTTTGACACGGATGGAATAACTTCTGCAAGCATAATGGTCCATACTTTAAAAAAGATGGATAAAAGATTTTCTCTGAAAGTAATAAAAAGTCTGGATAAAAGATTTATAGAAAAATTGCCAAAGGACCGCCTGACAATATTTCTTGACCTTGGTTCGGGTAGCATAAACCATATGCAAAAGGCAGGACTAACCAACGTATTCATAATAGACCATCACGAACTCCCAAAAAATATTGAAAAAATTCCTGAGAGCATAAAAATTGTAAACCCACACCTAATAAACAACCAGAAGATAAGCGGTTCTGGACTCACCTATCTTTTCTGTAAAAACCTCAATCAGGATATAAAAAATCTCTCAAAGCTTGCAATACTTGGAATGATTGGAGACTGTCTTGAAAAAGAAATAGATTCTCTAAATCATGGTATACTTGAAGAAAGCGGAATACAAAGAAAAAGAGGTCTTTTGATTTATCCCTCAACACGTCCATTAAATCGTGTACTTGAATATTCTTCCAATCCTTACATTCCAGAAGTTACCGGAAGCATAAAGGGGGTGTTAGAACTTCTTAGGGAAACAGGGCTCACTCCTGAAAAAGGCAAATACAAAAGCATTATGGAATTGGATGAAAAGGAGATGAAGAACCTGACAACAGCAATTCTCCTTAGAAATCCCAAGATAAAAAACAAAGATTTGGTTGGAGACATCTTCCTCATAAAAATGTTCAACAAAATAGAAGACGCGCGTGATTTAAGTGCAATCATAAATGCATGTTCACGCTCAGGAAAACCGGAACTTGCAGTCCAATATTGTCTTGAGATACCTTCCTCTAAGAAAAACGTTGAGCTCACGCACATCAAATATAAACAGCACATAATTTCAGGATTGAATTTTGTATCAGAGACTGAAAAGATGGAAGGAAAAGGTTTTGTTATAATTAACGCGCAGGATAATATAAAAGACACAATGATAGGAACCATAGCAAGCATAATATCCAACTCTTCAATTTATGAAGAAGGAACAATAATTGTTACAATGGCATACTATGAAGACCTTGTCAAGGTCTCCGCAAGGGCAGTGGGCAAAAAAGGAAGAAACCTCAGGGAATTGCTTGAGGGAGTAACCACAATTACGGGAGGAGAGATTGGAGGCCATGAATATGCCGCGGGGTGCATAATATCAAAGGAAAAAGAAAATGAATTCCTTAACCTTCTAAAAAAGAATCTTGAGATTGAAATGATAAAGATATAAAAAACACACCCTTCAGCAAATATACCCCAACAACAACCTTTAAAACCTCCCCATTTCTTTAGTTTTTATGGTACTTGAAGAAGGAGACCTTGTATTATGCACAGTTGATAGGATAGTTGGAACGGTAGTTTTTGTGAAGATAGATGGTGAAGAAAGAGAAGGAAGCATAATACTTAGTGAGATAGCTCCCGGGAGAATAAGGAACCTGAGAGAATATGTAATACCCAAAAAGAAGATAGTCTGCAAAGTTCTTAAAGCCTCAGGAGAGACAATAAGCCTCTCTCTAAGAAGAGTTACTCAAAAAGAGAAAAAAGAGGTAACGGATGAATACAATCAGGAAAAAGGATACATAAGCATACTTAAAAGTGTTCTTGGAGAAAAATCCAATGAAGTGCTTGATAAAATATCCAAAGAGGGAAAGGTTTATGATTTTCTTGAAGAAACAAGGACAAATCCAAAAAAACTTGAAGAAGTGACAGGAAAAGAAGATGCAAAGAAAATACTAAATATAATCCTGGAACAAAAGAAAAAAAAGACGATTATAAAAAGAACAATATACTTAAAAACTCAGGAGCCTAAGGGTATATATTCACTGAAGGAGATTTTAGAGTCTCCAAAGGACATAGAAGTTAAGTACCTCTCAGCAGGGAAATATTCAGTAAAACTTGAGACAGAAGATGGAAAGAAAGGAGAACAAAAGATAAAGATGTTCCTTGAAGAGGTGGAAAAAAAAGCAAAAGAAAATTCGGCTCAATTTGAGCTTAAGGAGAAATAAAATGATGAATGGAATAATACCAAACAGATTCAGAGTCAAGATAATAGGAATACTTTTCAGCCCAAAGGCAAGAAAAATCCTTATTGGAAAAAACAGAGGAGATAAAAACTTAAGTTTTCTTGAAGGAGAATTAAGGTATAATGAAGAGCTTGACGTGGGACTTAAAAGAATTGCAAAAGAAAAAACAGGATATATAATACATAACCTTGGAGCAGTATATGCAGAGAACAGGTTAAACAAAAAAGATGAATTAAGAATCTACTTTTTGTGTGAAGCAACAGAAGGCAAAGAAAAAACAGGGGCAAGAGTGGAAGAACTGAAGTGGATATCTCCAAAGGATATTGAGAAATACCTTAAACAAAGGCTGCCAACAAGGCTTAGAGGATATATTTTTGGTTTGGGATAGAGAATATGAAGATGAAATTTTATGAGAATTCTGAAGGAAAAAAAATTTATACCCTTGAAGAAGAAAATCAGGGGAAAAAAACTGATGATGCTCACTACAAGTTCATAAAGATAAGGGACGCTCCTGTTAAAAGTAACATAAAACACTTCAAAAGAGATTAACCTGTGGTTTTTATTTTAAATCTCTTGGGAATCTCCGCATCCACAATTAATTTTTCAAGATCCTTTTCTCTGAGGGGCAAAAATTCCAATTCTCTGTACAATCCGTCTTTCGTAGTTTCAGAAATTCCATTGCACATGTGAAATTCTTTTTCAAATTTTCCAAAGTACGCCCCTCTAATATAGTTTACCAGGTTTGAATATCTAATTCCAACCAGGTCTGTGCTCTTCCAGGGAACGGTTTTCACATGGAAAACTACATACCTTCCAGGAAATTTTTGTTCCGAGCTATTTGTTCCAATCTTTCCAAAAGAAAGCTCTTCATACGAATTTTGAAGATTTTTTCCGACCATGTGAAACAACTACCAAATAACTTTATAAATTTTGCCAAGAATTAAACCAATTTTTTCTGCTCAACATTCTCTTTCACTTCTTTTTTTACAATTTCCATATCCTTCTCCCATAAAGGAATCAAATCTCTTTTGTATATTATTGCAGCTGGATGAAAGAGGGGAATAAGTTTAATTTTCATCCCTTCAATTTCCACGAATCTTATTTTACCATGAAGAGAAGTAATTCCCGGCTGTTTATCCATCAAATCAACATTTCCCCCGGATATAAAAAATTTAGTTGCATAATTGCCAAGCGAACAAATAACCTTTGGTTTTATCTTTTTTATCTGCTCAATCAGCCAGGGGGTATGAGCCCTTATCTCCTCGGGAAGAGGATCCCTGTTTTCAGGAGGGCGGCATTTAAGTATATTGGCAACATATATGTCTTTAAGACTAAGCCCCACCTTCGCCAGAAGGTCATCAAGATTTTTACCTGCTCTTCCAACGAAAGGTAATCCCTGTTCGTCTTCATTTTTTCCGGGAGCCTCCCCAACGAAAAGAATGTCTGCGTCAGGATTTCCCTTTCCTATTACAATATTTTTACAGTTCTTGAATAATTCAGTTTGTTTAACAAGAGTAACATATTCGGGTTCAGGCATTTTAAAGGTATTTTCCGAAATCTTTAGTTTCAAAAATCTTATCCAAATCATCCACATTCTTGCTTTTAAAAATACCATATATGTCTTTTATGTTTAAGACAACGATCTTTTTACTGTCAACGCCAAATTTCCTAATTAGTTGCTCTTTCATATAATCTTCCATAACAAATATCCAATCCATCCTGTTCAAAAGCCTCCTGCTAACCCTCTTTCCTAGAAATATTGAAATTATTCCCATCCCTGCAGAATAGACTTTCCCTTCTTTCCTTTTCCCTTTCAAAAACCCTCTGAAAAATTCAGCGCCATACCTGCTTCTTATGAAATTATGCTGACAAATAAAAAGATATTTTTTCATAAAAAGCATAATAAATAAAACTTTTTAAACTATATTGCTAAAAGATAATTCATGGCAAAAGAAAAAGTATTGGTTTTAATAAAACCAGATGCAATGGCAAAGCAGCTTGCAGGGATAATAATTCATGACATTTCAAGATTGGGTCTTAAAATGATAGGACTTAAGCTTGTTGCAGTTAAAAAGCACATTGCAGAAAAACACTATGAAGTGCACAAAGAAAAACCCTTTTACGATGATTTGCTGAAATATATTATGGGAGAGTTTCATAATGTAAAATCCATAATTGCAATTGCCTATGAAGGTGAAGACGCAGTAACTCTTCTTAGAGACTATGCCGGCAAGACAAATCCGGATGAAGCAAGTCCAATGAGTTTAAGGGGAAGATACGGCAAGATAGACTCGAGGACAAATAATCTGGACAATGTGATGCACATCTCAGATTCACCTGATAACGGGGAAAAAGAAATATCGCTTTGGTTTTCTAAAGAAGAGTTGGTTGAATAAATTATTTCTTTGCCAAAGCTTCCAAAGTACAAATTTTCTTTTGATTAATTAATGGGCGGTTTATATTCGCTTTGTAAATTGTTCCAGTTTTATCAAACCATAAACTTTCGTCTTCATTTATCAAAAGGGGATATTCTTCACTATTAATTTTTAAAATCTTATTATTAATACCATTCACGCGGTGATAAAGGGTTTTCAATACCATATTCATTAACTTTAGAATAATGTTTCGCATTTATTAATTTACTTCATACAACTTATCTAACTCAACGTGGCAGTTTTTAATCTCAGTTATGTAAGTATTATCAGTATTTAACTCGCCCATTTTCTCATATAAGTCAATATTATCAAGAATTAACCCAGCAATCCTTGTCTGAATAACCCCTTGTTTAGTCTTCTTGAACGTCT
>CAZFSJ010000020.1:1335-7693 GCA_964521605.1 Candidatus Woesearchaeota archaeon | reverse complement strand
GTTCGACTCTTGGTGGAGGGATTTATATTTTTAATAAATCATCATGCCTTCCAGGAATCAGCAACAGAACCTATAACTTCCTTCCCTGATTTTGATACAACAGCAGGATACACTTCAATCTTCTTTATTTCACCCGCAAGTTTTCCTGAAATGTCAAACTGATAGTTCTTTATTGAAAGAAGCCCGGGAATGTTTGTTATCTTCTCCCTATAGGAAGAATCATCATCATAAAAGACTATATAGAAATACCCCTTATCTAGGGTTGAATTCATTGAAGACTTTATCTCAACGGCAACGCTCCTGTATACATTCACAAGCTCACTTACATTTATAGCTGAAAAATACTTTCCTCCCCCGCATTCTGCTATGCTTCTAAGTGTAGCCTCATTGACCTCTCCTCCTGCACCAATTGTATAAACTGTAAGATTACTCCCCATATCTGTTTTTGCATCACAGGAAGCCTTTATAGCATCAGTTGCTGCATTACCTGTATTTTGCTCATTGCATCTCATATTTGCATCTCCATCGCTCATTATAATTATCTTTTTTGCCATTCCATCTGTTGATTGCTGTTTAAGCATCTTTACAGCAGTGTTTATACCACAGCATATGCATGTTATCCCCCCTGTTCCCCATAAATTTATTGTATCATTAAGTGCTATAAAATTATTAGTAAGGTCTTCTCCTGCTGAATACACAGTTGTTGTATTATATCCCACAAGGCCGACTCTTATCCCTGTTGCCTCTGAGAGTATGTCAATAAGCTGTCTGTTTGCTTCTTTTGTAGATGCAATCTTATCCACCCAATCACCTCCACATGCATTTACACACTCCCCTTCAAGAGATTCATCAATCCCCGAACAGCTTTCTGCAGAAGAATTATAATTCCCATCCAGATTGTTTCTGCAGCATCTAAAAGAAACATTGCTGCACATAGGGGCCATACTTCCTGAAAGATCAACCACCGAAATTATATCAGCATCTTCATCCTGAACATATTCTGTAGTAACCACCTCTTGCTTTTTTGTACCTATCTCACCGCTCTTTATTTTTCCCGCTGACCTCTGGAGGGAAATATTTGCCAAATCCCCATTCACTCTCAGAGATACCATTTTGACATTTTCTGAAAAAAACTGCTCCTGTATCCCTGCATTCTCTGACTGGTTCACAACAACATTCTTTACAATAACCCAGATTATAGTCACTGCGACAATTGTAAGAAGTATTATGATTATTGTTACAATTACCGTGGATAATCCTCCTACATCCCTCTTTTCAATCATATAATTCCAAAGAAACACTATTTTTTAATACTTTTCATTAAAAAGAATCATTCCTGCATATCTTTTCTTGTTCTTGGTTCAAGCATGAAAAATGCCTGATTTGAATGGACTTCCTTGACTTTTCCCTCTTTTTCATACACTCCTGTTACAGAAGGAAGTACAAACTTTCCAAGAACCCCAATCTTAGAATATATTATATATGAAAACACTCTTCTTTCTCCTGGCTGCATTCTCTCAAAATTCCATTCTATTCTCTTGTTCTTCTCATCAATTCTTGAAGGTCTCTCGCCTCCAAACTTCTCATGAACTTTTGTAAGTAGAGGAAGCCTGTCAATTATGCTCACTCTCTCTATGAAGTTCTTTGCCTCAACAAGGATTGTAACTTTAAGGGCAAATTCTCCTCCCTTTGCGTTTACGAATGCAACCTTCTTCCTAATAAGAAGATTCCTGTAGGAGCTTTTCTTGACAAGTATCACTACAAGCACCACGAGTATTATCAAAACGAAAGGAAGTATCCAGTTTGTTCTCACAGTTATCTTAAGGACCTCTCCTGGAGAAAGCTCATTATACCATGTATAATACACACTCAGTCCCTCCCTCTCAACTGTGTTTGGTTCAGGGCTCAGCTGGGTGAAAAGCCTTGAAACAATATTCTTCTTTATCACTGTTTCAGTCTTTGCAACCACGTTCCCCTCATTAGTCTTTTCTATAAGGTTTGTGTTTATTATGAATCCATATGTCTTCTTGTTTGTTGTAAGAATATCTTTTTCAGCGAATTTGAGTGTTCCCTCAACATTTCCACTAATTCCAAGGGCACTCACCTCTGCATCAAAAGTGTAATATCCTGCCATCAGCTTTTTGAAATCATCCTTGTTAAGGGTTATTGTAAAGTCATTCCTTTGATTAGGACCAAGATTGAAATCCTTGCTAAAACTGAAAAAAGGAGAACTGAAAGTCACGCTTATGTTCTGAAAATCAAAATTCACTTTGTTGTGTATATAAACATTCAATGTTTTTGATTCGGGATCAAAATCACTTGTGCCTATCTCAAAAGCATCTTCAAAATTTATAACATCAAGAGTAAGTTGTTCAGGTACCTCATCACCTATTCTGTCTCTTATATAATAATCAAAAGTGTAATATCCTGGCTTTATCTTCTCAGGAAGATAAATCTGAAGTTGAATATCCTCTGCCTTTTTAGAAGGAAGATAAACGCTTCCCTTGGGATAGAAATCCTGTCCAAAAAAACTATAAAAATTTACGTCGGTTGAAGGACCTAAGTTTGTAACCTGTATATCAAATACAGCAGGCTGATTAAGACCTATTATTGCAACCTCGTTTGCGCTTGTCTTTTGTACATCAAGATTAAGTCCAAGAACAAAAGGAGCAACTAAAAAAACAATTAATAATAACAACACAACCTTTTTCATGATAAAATTAATAGAATTTGATATTTAAGGATTTCGGTTAATAAAAAATTTAGGTTTTTCCCTCAAGATTAAGGAAAGCTTTTGACTGAGAGAGGAATTCATTGCATTCATTTATCAATTTTTCCTCATAATCCTTTATTCTGGAATGTATAACCCACTTTTCATAGATTGATCTCATGAATTTCTGTGACGCTGTCTTCTCAAATTTCCCGTCATAATCCTTCACAAGAGTGCCCTTGACACCCACCTCAACGCTTCCCTTGTTCATCTTTAATTTTCTTCCATCCTGATTGATTTCAACATTTGTAAGATTAATGACCTCAAATTCCACATCAACCTGAAACATAAAATAATCAGTGACTTTTCTAACTCCTTTCCATTTGACTTTTATTCCCTTTGCATCCCCTGTAATCTTTTCTGCATATTTTTCCTCAGCAACATCGAGTTGAGTCTCTTCACTGAGCCATTTATAGCAAAATTTGTAGAATTCTTTGAAATCCATCAACCCATCATATTTCACCTTGCTTGAAAAGACCTTGTCTTTCTCACCTGAAGCCATGAATATAATAAAAAATCTTTATTTAAATATCCTTCGATGTCTGATATACATAGTTAGTAAGAATTCATTTCACTCTTTTTTCTTCTTGGAAACCCATCTGACTTTCCTTCTTCTCATTAGCATATTCTTCCTGCACTTTGAAGAACACAAATAACTTATTGTTCCATCTTTCATAACAAGTGTGAGTCCCCTATGGGTATCATACTGTTTTCCGCAATAAACACATTTAGGCATTTTAACTGTAACTTCCTTTAGTTATACTTGATTTAATTCTTCTTGCCTCTATTTCAGTCTCTCTAAGCATTAAAACATCACCAACCCTTATGGGCCCTTTAACATTTCTTCTCATTGAACGTCCTTTGTCTCTTCCCGCCTGTACAAGGCATTTAACCTGAGTAATTTCACCACGAAAACCTGTCCTTCCAAGAATCTCTTCGACAACCGCAGGGACAGCCTCTTCAGTAACAATCTTGTCACTACCTTTGGAACCCTGCTGTTTCATATCTTTTACTTTTTGTTCTTTTGCCATTTTACTTTACCATTACCAACAGAGAATTATTTAAGCCCAGCAATCTCTTTCTGGGAATCGCCTGCCTCTATCACTGCAACTGAAGAAGTAGGGACCTTTATTCCCACAGCAAGACCTAACTTTTGTCTGCTATCAACTTCTTTACACAGGATGTTCTTTTCTTTGCACAAAACAGGCAGATGCTGAACAATCTCCTTTGGCTGAACATCTCCTGCATAGACCACAAGCTTAGCAGTTCCCCTTTCTATTGCTTTTGTAACTTCATTTGTTCCCTTCTCTATTTTTCCGGTCTTTCTCGCTTTTTCTATTATTTGATAAACGTCCATTTTATTTTTCCTCGATAAATTGCATAAAAGAGAATTGTATATCCTCCCCTATGTTCATTGGATTAAGTATTAAAAAAAAGTTCATTTAAAAATGTTTGGATGGATTATTTTTTGGTTTTTTCAGGCTCTTTTGATTTTTCAGAAGCTTTCACACCTGCATTGGTTTTATCAGCAGGTTTATTGCTTGAACTCCATTTCTTCACAAGCTCATCTCTCTCTTTATTTTTACTCTTCTCCCTCATCTGCTTTGCTATCCTTAATATTATGAGTATTATTATAAGTATTAGTACAATAAGTATCATATTTACTATAAAGAACACAAGCTTGCCAAAAAAAGTGCTCTGTCTTCCGGGAGTCACCTCAAAATGCGCGCTTGAAGGAGCAACCCCGTTTGGATATATCAATTCAAGACCCACAATATACTGTCCAACAGGAAGGTCTCCTGTGTCAAAATTTCTCTTAAAATTTATCTGGTTCTCAACCAATACCGTCTCACTTCTTGTAAGGTAGATTGTGTTATTGTAATCCTTTATTACATAATTCAAAGTGACGTCCAGTCTTTCCTTATCTCCCAGAGGAATAAGTGTAACAGACGTCCTTAATTTATCTCCCTGAGGAACTAAATAATTTGGATTAAGAACAATTATGTTA
This sequence comes from Candidatus Woesearchaeota archaeon, assembly GCA_964521605.1. Lineage (GTDB taxonomy): Archaea > Nanobdellota > Nanobdellia > Pacearchaeales > GW2011-AR1 > MWBV01. The sequence continues at coordinate 2,915 of CAZFSJ010000020.1, read as the reverse complement.
GAATCAAACAATAAAAGTTTTTCCTTAACATTCAGTGTTACGTTCACTCTTTTACCATCTATAGCAAGAGTTCCATTGTATAATCCTATTTTAGAAGGAGCCGAAAAACGCACCTTAAGTTCTGCAATTTCTCCTTTCTGCAGATTAAGTGTGAATGATTTCACCCATTCCTTTTTCTGTTCATCCCAGAAATTTACTATGAGATTTGGGTCAAATCCTATGGAAGATATTGAGATGTTTGCGGGATAGATTGTATCAAGATTAGTTATACCTATATTCTCCCCAAGATTAGTATTGACAAGCATATCTCTTTTTATTGAAGTTGGATCCACTATTATATTAACTTCTCCCGGTCCCGTTGGGGGATTTTCTCCTTCTGAAGGAGGATTTTCATCTCCAGGAATTTCACTGCAAACACTGGGCTCTCCTGTACATGTCCATCCAGATTCAATCTGACATGTGCTTGAACACCCATCTCCATTATTCACATTATTATCATCACATTCTTCGTAAGGACTCTCAATAGTCCCATTTCCACAAAGAGAAAGCATGACAACTCCTATACTAACACTTGATGGAGTGTTTGCCTCAGAAGAATGCCCATATAAATTGAAATTTCCTGTAAATATAAAAATAAGAAAAAGAAGGGTGGCAATCATAAGAATAATCACTGAATATATATTAATTTTCCTCTCTTCCATCTTAAAAGGAATCATTTCTTCTTTTTAGATTTAATCCCTGAAGAATTATTCTTCTTTACAAATCCTTTTTTCTTCCTGACAAGGTATATCGCAAGAAGTACTCCTGCAACAAGGATTATAAGTATGTACAAAGGACTCATATTTCTTCCGTGAGCAATACACTGTACACCAACTTTTATAGGAGCGGATATAGACATCTGAGTTGCTGAACCTCCTCCTGAACCCCCTCCATTAAATTGCTGTTCAGACAATTCAGCAGCAATAACCTGTCCTGAATATACTTTCATGTCCTGTGTACACTCTTCTTTACAAAAAAGACTATTTCCTATCCAACAATCTTTCTCATAGACAGATGGAATTTTAAAACAAAATTCTAAAGGAATGGCATCAGAACTGGAAGTTCCTGCAGGAACAAGTTTTTTTTCGGATTCATAGGAAGAAACAATACTCTGAAGGTCATTAGAAAGTTTCATCTGAACATAGGTGTCTGTTGTCCATGGATTATAAACATAATAAGTCATACATGCTTTTGTGTTTTCAGGAACAAGAGTGCTTTCCTGACTCCATTTCAATCCAACCCCTGCTGCCAAAGCAAAATGAACAGATAGGACTAAGACTAACAAAAACATCCCAAAAACTTTTCCCAACCTTTCACCTCTCATTTTTTAATCTCTCTTTTTAGTTTTTTAATATTTAAATATTTTTTTAACAAGCTAATGTATTTTGAACTCCTTCAAAACCTATAGTGTTATTATAACTTCCAGCGCCCTGGGCGTTAGGTATGTCCAAAAAGAACCTCCAATAGGTTACATTTCCAGCTGGAATTCCATATGAAGCTTTAACATAACCTGTAGTCATAGATATTTGATCCTGTTGTGG
>CAZFSJ010000020.1:0-1325 GCA_964521605.1 Candidatus Woesearchaeota archaeon | reverse complement strand
AACTGAAACATTTGTATATGCGTATGTTTCATTACCAAGTCCAATTACATTTATCCCACCAGTTCTGTCCTTTAAACCTTCATTTGCATTAATACAAAAATCAACTGCAGTATTGCTGTCCGTTGAAACATTAATAAAGTAATAAGTGGAGTTAAATTCTCCTGCGCTGCTCATATTAACACAAGTGCCATTTGTAGGATGACACCAGTTTTTTGTAGCATTCTGGTCAAGGAAATTTGTTGTAAGAACACTTCCAAAATCTATTCCTGCAGTTAGATTAGGACTCATCTGAATAGCATAAAAAGTAGTAATAGTTACATTTGAATAAGTCCATCCAGAAGTTGCATGTCCCGTAAGAGGAACATTTCCTGTTATGCCTGGAATATTTTGAAGAACAAGGAGAACAATTGCAACAACTAGAATTATTGAAAGTAATATAGGATACCAGTTACCTCTTTGCCCCATGACAAATAACAGGATTATTGTATTTATAAAAGTTTCTCAAAATTAATTATACAATTTTTATAACATATATAATAAAATAGCTCTAATAAATAGTACTCTCCTATCAGGCACTCTCTCCATGCCTGACTGCCTTGAAATAAAGGTTATTATAATATGTTCCTGCTGCCTGTCCTGGGGGGGCATCCAGATAGAATTTCATATATACTACGGCCCCATCATCAACTCCATCAGCTATAAGCGTATAATTAGTGGTCATTGTATTTTTAGAAACTCCCGTAACATTAGGGTCAGTAAGACTTACGGTGTAATTTTCATTTTCAAGCCCAAGTTTCTCAAGTCCCAAAGTGTGCAAATCCCCATCAGCCTCAACATAAATATCAACAAGGGTATTTGTTGCAGATACATTTATGTAATACTCTGTAGCATTTCCAAGATTATTCCCTTCTGCGCCCAAATCATCAATAGGAACGCTCGTTACATTCCAGAATACAGACCAGCTAAGCTTTGGAGATAATAAAATAGCAATTGCAGCCTCATTATTTACTGTGAAATTAGTTGAGTTTGTCCCCCAGTTGTTACTCGTATCATTACAATAGAATATAACAGTGTGATTTCCAGAAGTGAAGGTTGTGTCAAGTATCCAGAAATAAGTATTGTTAAGTTCTGTCATTGAAACATTCCCATTATCATCCAAATCATAATAACACACAGAGCCATTCTCATTGAGAGAGACATTAAAAGTTATGTTAAGGTCGGTGTAATTTGCATATGGGTCAGGACTTAGAATTGTTATATTTGGTGCAGTAATATCTATTATTGTGAGTGTGTTCGAGTCAATCCAGTCAGAGTAATATGTCCCG
>CAZFSJ010000019.1:0-7717 GCA_964521605.1 Candidatus Woesearchaeota archaeon | reverse complement strand
CATGTGTGCTATGATGTCTGCTGTTAACGCTGAAAAAGCTATAGAAGACGGTGAAGCAAAGAAAGATTACTAAAAATGTTTGTAAATGTAATAAAATCCTATAGGGATGTTGTAGCTGTCTGCGACAAAGAATTACTAGGAAAAAAGTTTGAAGAAGGAAAATTCCAGCTTGATGTGAAAGAAAGCTTCTTTAAAGGGAGAGAATCCTCCAAAGAAGAAGCCTCTGAAATAATGAGGGACATGAAACTTGAAGATTCGACATTTAACATTGTTGGAGAGAAGTCAATCCAGACTGCTCTTGAAACAGGAATAATCACGGAAGAAGGAATAGGAAAGATTGCTGGAATACCTTTTGCGCTTGTATTAATATAATTTTTTATTCTCATTTAAAGCCCAATCTTTGTAATCTTTTGTAGGAAAATAACGCACTGATGCAACTGTGAGAGATTCTGAAAAAAAGCCCTTTCCCTCAACAAGATACCCAATTCCTAAAAGATAATTAATTGCGGGAATATATCTCTCAACTCCTTCTACCTCAATAGGATTGAATCCCTGATTTTCAAACTTTCCCTTAATTTTTAGATCAAAAAACTCCTTTGATAATTCTTCAAGTTTTTTTTGTTTAAATTCCATGATTTCTCAGATAAAATGAGTTATATAAACTTAATCATAGATACCACCAAACTTAAAAACCCCTCTTATCTTTTCTAAAATATGTCAGAAGAATTTGATGAAAATACTGAAGAAAATGAATTTCCCGAAGAAAATAATGAAAATAACCCAAACAAAAACAAAAATGGGGAAGTTCAGGTAACGCGTGCAAAAATACCCCGTGGAGAAGAGGTTATAGGAGTCATTGAAGAAAGATTAGGAGGAAATAAGATGAGAGTCAATTGTTTTGATGACAAAACGAGAGTTTCTCGTGTACCCGGGAGATTAAAAAGAAGACTATGGCTCAGACCAGGAGATATTGTTCTTATAGAACCATGGGAACTTGATAAAACAAAAGGGGATATAATTTTCAAATACCCTTCAAATCAGATTGAGTGGCTCAAAAGAAACGGATATATAAAAACAGAAAAAAAAGAATTCTAATATTCTTTCTTAAAATAAACCTAATATTTATTAACCTAATTTACTATCATAAATTATGAAAAGAGGAAATAAAAAAGGTCTCTCAACAGTTGTTGCCACGCTTTTAATAATCCTTCTTGTCATAATTGCTGTTGCAATTGTATGGGGAGTAGTAAGAAACATAGTAAAAAACAATTCTCAACAAATTTCTCTTGGAAAATTCACAATTAATCTTGAGATAGCAGCAGTATATCCCTCTGATGGAATCTCAGACACAGGAATAAAAGTGAAAAGAAATGCCGGAAGCGGAGATCTTGAAGGAATAGTGTTTTCAATATTCGATGGAGATAAAACCCATATTTATGAAAAACATAACATAAGTCTTGAACAATTAGAAACAAAGACATTTTTCGTAGATTATAAAGGAAAGGTTGTAAGCGTCTCGATATACCCAATAATGTTTACTTCCTCTGGAACAACTCTCACAGGAGATCTCGCAGACACTTTTTATTATACAGGGCAGGATACTTCAGGAGGATACATAGACCCTGGTTGTATTCCGAATTGTACTGGAAAGACTGCCTGCCAGGATAATGGGTGTGGAGGAAATTGTGGACTTGAATGTTCAGGAGACACTCCCTATTGCGTAAACGGAACATGTTCTGCAGATACGGGGGGAATAACGGAAGATTGTTCCTGTGCAGCAGACATATGCGTTGGTCAGACCTGTGATAATGGACTTGGAGGAAGTTGCCTTGGAGAATTAAGCATTGAACAGGATTGTGGAAGCCTAATGTGTGGAGAATCTCCAAGTGGTTGTGGAACTTGCGGAACTTGTGATACGGGATATACATGTAATGAAGGTATCTGCTCTCCAACCTGTACACTTGCAGACTGTGGAACAAGAGTATGTGGAACAATTCCTGAAAAACCTTATTGTGGAGAAACTTTTTGTGGAGTATGTAATGGAACTGCTGGAGAGACATGTAATGAGACAACAGGAACCTGTTTTGTCTGCCAACCTGATTGTTCAGGCAAAGAGTGTGGAGATGATGGATGTGGGGGAACCTGTGGAGATTGTACTCAATTGTATAATTCGAGTTATAATTGTAATGCAACCCAGCTATGTGAAATGTGTACTCCTGATTGCCAAGCAAATGGATTTGAATGTGGTCCTGTTCCAAATGGTTGTGGAGAATCATGTGGAAATTGTACTGAAATATATGGATATCCGGAAAACAGCTGTACTAATGGAGTTTGTGTCCCTCCAGAAGAAATGTTAAATTCAGGGATAGTCACATCAGTATGGCCTGTGCCTATAGGTCATAATTTCCTTACGGGAGATAATCTTCCTGCCTATGATGCAACGGGAGACAATTACAATCTAAGTGAAGCAGGATACATAAGAATAACCAGCCTATATTCCAGATGTTATCCTGTACTAAAACTTGAATATCCTGTCAATCCCGGGCAATACACCGTAATACAGGTATCTACTGCGGCAACAGACATTGAAACAGGAAATACCTATGAACTCTGGAAAACACTGGATGCCTGTAATCACTAAGCTTATTAACCCTTTTAGTTAAACACTCAAATGAGAAAAATACTCTGTGAAAAGATAATAAGAATAATAAAAAGTAAATCAAGGCTTGAAAAGGAGCTAAACGTAAAGCTGGATATAAATGGAAAAGAAGTCTCAATATCAGGCAACTCGGAAGATGAATATCCTGCAGAAAAAGTCATTGAAGCCCTTGATTTTGGTTTTCCCTTCTCAGCTGCTCTTGAAATAGCAAAAGAAGATATGGCCTTTGAAGTTATTAACATAAAAGAGTGCACAAATCAAAAGAACTTTGAAAGAGTCAGAGGAAGGGTTATAGGAAAAAAAGGAAAGGCTCTCAAGACAATATCTGATTTAAGTAACTGCCACATTGAACTTTCAGGTAACAAGATAGGAATAATAGGGGATTGTGAAAACATAAAGAATACAGAAGAAGCCTGCAGATTGCTTATAAAAGGAAGCAAACATGCTAATGTATATGCCTATCTTGAAAAGCACAAAATAAACAATCTTCCCATTGATCTTGGTCTTAAGAAAAGTCCAAAAAGCTTCAAACAATAATTTTAAATAAGGTCTTAAGTTAAGTTTTTTGTAAAAATAAAAATGACCTGGTAGCTCAGTTGGTTAGAGCGCACGGCTGTTAACCGTGAAGTCGCAGGTTCGAGTCCTGCCCGGGTCGTTTTTTATTTTCTCAACCTTTTTAACCCATAATTTTCTTATTATTCTATGAAAGAAAAGGTTTTATTAGCAATGTCAGGGGGAGTTGATTCAAGCGTTGCAGCTCTGCTTCTAAAACAAAAGGGATATGAAGTTATAGGGGCATTCATGAAAAATTGGTCAGACACAAAAGACCCCCTTACGGGAAGGTGTGCCTGGAGAACAGAAAGGAAATACGCCCTAAAAATTGCCTCCCAGCTTGACATTCCATTAATAACTCTTGACTTTGAAAAGGAATACAAAAGAGACGTAATAAATAAGATGTTTGAAAAATACAAAAAGGGAATAACTCCTAATCCTGACATTGACTGCAATCAGAAGATAAAATTCCCTCTTCTTCTCAGGGAAGCAAAAAAGCGCAAAATAAGATTGATTGCAACAGGACATTATGCGCGTGTCAGAAAAACTAAAAACAACATCAATGAACTTTTGCGTGGAAAAGACGAAACAAAGGACCAGTCTTATTTCCTTTACACAATCACGCAGGATGAACTCTCACACTGTCTTTTCCCAATTGGAGATTATACAAAAAATCAAATAAGGGAGATTGCCGAAAAAAATAATTTCCCAAATTATGATAAAAAAGGAACAGTTGGAATATGTTTTGTAGGAAAGGTCAATCTTAAAAAATTCCTTCAAAAAAAGATAAAACCAAAAAAAGGAAAAATTTTTGACCCGGAAGGAAAAATAATAGGAGAACACGACGGAATTTATTATTATACAATAGGTCAGAGATTAGGTCCAAGATATGGATTTGAAATAGACAGAGGGAAGGATAAGGATAAACCCTCAAAATGGTACGTCGCAAAAAAAGAATCTAAAAAAAATATAATAATAGCAGCACCTGAAAATCATCCTCTTAATTTCAGGAAGGAAATATTCCTCAAAAACACGCATTTCATATCCCAAAAAGAAAAAGATTTCATAAATAAAAAAACCAGGATATCTACAAGAATAAGACATGTGGGTGAACTCCTGAAAAGCACAATGACCTATGATAAATCATCAAAAAGATTCAAAATCATCCTTGATGAAGCAATAACCGGTATAAGCGAAGGTCAGGCGGCAGCCTTATATCAGGGAACAAATGTTTTGGGAGGAGGAGAGATAAGATTTGAAAAATAAGAATAATTTTTAAACTACTTCTTCCTTATCTAATAATGGGTTTAGACAGACTTATACATGCAAGAAGAAGCATAAGGAAATTCAAATCAACAAAGCCAGACTGGAGAACAATAATTGAATGTATTGATTCCATGAGGTACTCTCCAATGGCAGGAAATAATTATTCTTTAAAATTCATTCTTGTTGATGATAAAGACAAGATAAATCAGCTTGCAGAAGCCGCACAGCAGGATTTCATAAGTGAAGTTCATTATGTGGTTGTTGTATATACCACTCCCGGAAGAACAGAAACAGCATATGGTGAACGCGGCAAGACTTATCTAAGACAACAGGCAGGAGCGGCAATCCAGAATTTCCTATTAAGAATAACAGAAGAAAAACTTGCAACGTGCTGGGTGGGGCATTTTGTTGATGAACAGGTAAAAGATATCCTGGATATACCTAAAGATATGCAGGTTGAAGCAATCCTTCCCATTGGATATCCAGTAAGAAAACCAGAACCAAAAAGAATGATTGACCTTGATGGAGTATTATATTTCAACAAACACAACAACAAAAAGATGAATTCTCCCTCAAAGCTGGATGTTTGAAAATGAAAAAATTTTTAATCAACATGTGAACATGCAAGATAGTCATCTGCAGTAAGAGTAAAATTTCCATTAACTCTTACAAAATCCTTTCTTTGATATTCCTCCAATTGATTTTCATTTAAGATAGCTTTTCCCTTTAATAAATTTCCAAGAAAACACTGATAATCTCCAGTCAAAAAATGATAGTCTAAAATTAACCTCCTGTTATTTAAAGCAAAAGTCTCTTTGTCAATCACTTCAATTTTCTTCCTTCTGCAAATTACTCCTAAATTTGCAGGTAAATCCAAAAGTTTAGAATCCAATCTTGATTTAAGGTATTTATCCATATAAAGAGTAAACATACCAAGTTTATAATATTTATCACAACAAAACAATACAAAAAACTTCTTCAGGGGAAAACCCCTGAAAAAAGAAGTAAAAAATAAAAAAATAAATTTATAGCGAGCCAGTGAGAGTTTACCTCCAGACCTCAATACCCAGATCAGTCATCTCTTTAGCTGCAGGGAATGATGTGCTTTCTTCAAGATCTCTTCCCAACACATAAGGTGATTTAACACCAGTCATGATCGTAATCACTCTTACTCTACCAGCAAAATCCTTGCTGATTCTTGCACCAATGATTACCTGTGCTTCAGGTCCGAGATTCTCTGAAACTGTCCTACCAATAAGGTCGAATTCTTCCAGTTTCAAGTCAGGTCCGCAAGTTACATGAATCAATGCACCACTAGCACCTCTGTAATCCACATCAAGTAGAGGATGAGTAAGGGCTTGTCTGACTGCTTCATTAACCTTGTCCTGAGAATCGCTTTCACCAATACCAATAACTGATACTCCACCATTCTTCATGATAGCTGAAACATCAGCATAATCAAGATTAATCAATGAAGGTAATGTGATTGTCTCTACAATACCCTTAATCATGGTAGATACAAGTTCATTTGCTACCGCAAATGCCTGTTCAATTGGTAATTGTCCTGCAATATCTACTAATCTGTTATTATCCAATACTATACAAGTATCGGTAACCTCTCTTAGCTCTTGCAATCCAAACTCTGCTTTGTCAATCCTTGCTTTTTCAGATTCAAAAGGCATTGTTATAACACCTATAACAACTGCTCCCGATTCCTTCGCAATCTGAGCCACGACCGGAGCTGCGCCAGTTCCTGTTCCGCCACCCATTCCTGCTAAAACAAAGACCATATCTGCATTACCTACTGCCCTTTTCAATTCAGACAGAGCTTCCTTAGCTGCTTCTCTTCCAATCTTAGGTTTTCCGCCTGCTCCAAGTCCTCTTGTAAGTTCCTTACCAATAAGGATCTTCTCATCAGATTTGGTAACACTCAGATGAAGTGCGTCAGTATTACATGCGTAAATTGTTGCACCATTTATACCCTTGTTGAAAAGCCAGGTTACTGCATTACTTCCCATACCACCACATCCGATTACCTTAATGTTGGCTTTCCCAGCTTTAAGTTCATCAAAGTTGATGCTGTGACTAGCAGTGTTTGCTATTGCTTCCTTAGCAAAATCTAATACCATCTCTTTTATTCCTCCTTTCAATTATATTGAAATCCACTAGGCAGATTTTCATGTAAAAAAGAAACACTCATTCATTTATAAGAATTATGGAGATGTAAGATAAAGGATATCAAAATATTTTTCCAAATTTTTCAATCTTTTCCCATCCTTTTTCCAGTTTCCCATTTGCCTGTTTAACAACAATTTTCAAAAATTCATCACCAACAAGCAATTTTCCCCCCTTTATTAGGGGAAATTCCAGCCTTTCTGTGCTATTTAGCTCCAAAATAACATTTTTTCCCAGCGCATTTATCCCAGAACGCCTCCATCCGAGCTTTTTTGCCTTCTCCAATATATTTGAAGCAATTTCAAGATTAATGCAGGCTATGTGAAGTATGGGAGGTTCAAGTTTGAACTTTACATCAATATTCTTTTTTACGCTTCCTTCAATCTTTTCCAGCTCTTTTTTAATTTCATAAAAGCTTATTTTATCATGCCAGACCTTCAAAAAAAGATTTGGTTCTTTTTCATCCTTATCAATCATCAATGCTATCCTGCCTGAACAGCTGCTGGTTGTGTAAAACTCCTCAGTTGAATTAATTTTCCTGCATAATCCAACTATCTTATCATCCCATTTACCAATAAATGATTTGTCTGATTTTGAAAGAACTGCATTTTTTCTCTGTAAAAATCTTCTATTCTCTTGCATTTTCTATCTTAAATTCCTCATGAGAAATATACTGAATATCAACCTTTCTCATACTTTCTTTAGGCAATTCATATGATATCAGTTCTTTAATTACCTGAACTTTTTTTGGTTTGAACCATTTAGAATATGCAATCTCAATCAAAACACCTTCACCATATCCTAAACACAAAAGTAAGTCTGTTTCCTCATTTAATTTCTCTGGCTGATTTCTCCAAGTACCACAATTTACAATTTCTCCCATATCTTTTCTCACCCAGCCATTTCCAAATTCTTTATCATCTAAAGGAATAAGTTGTGTTCCTCTGTCGCTAGTAATTTCTTTATACAAATCTTTTTTAAGTTTCAAAGGAGTTTCGTGAGGAGTAATTTTGTCCAAATCTTCAAAATATTGCCAATAAAGAGCACCCCAGGCAACTATGTTAT
>CAZFSJ010000018.1:385-7847 GCA_964521605.1 Candidatus Woesearchaeota archaeon | reverse complement strand
CGACTTACGGGCTCGGTTCCGAACTTTTATGCGGGTGAAAGGGTTCGAACCTTCGACTTACGGGCTCGGTTCCGAACTTTTATGCGGGTGAAAGGGTTCGAACCTTCGACTTACGGGCTCGGTTCCGAACTTTTATGCGGGTGAAAGGGTTCGAACCTTCGCAAGCACTAAGCTACTGGATCTTAAGTCCAGCCCGTTTGACCACTCCGGCACACCCGCTTACATAAAAAGCATACATGAATTAATTATAAACCTTACTAAAACCTTTATAAATAAAGGATTCTTTAATCAAATACCTACAAAAGAGGAAAAATGGAACCAGCAATGCCTCAACCTATTAAGAAAGCACAAGTACAGCAGACACCTGTCCCTGTTCAAAAAGCTGTGGCGCAGCCTGCTCAGGTTAAACTTAAAATGCCCACGCCTGTACAACCTTCAACTCCTACACAAAATTCTGGTGTTCAGCCACTTCCAGTACAAAAACCAGTTACAGGAACTGGAAATGAAGGAGTCCCAATGCTTGTTAAGGTAATATCTGTATTATATTACATAAGTGCTGCATTAACTGTCATTGGAGGAATAATTGCATTTACACACAATGATATTGATATAATTAACAGGATAATAATGCTTGTTATTGCTCTTGGAATAGGTGTATTATGTTTCTTTATTGGAAGAGGACTATGGAAAGGCAAGAATTGGGCAAGAATAACTGCAAGCGTGATTGCAATACTTGATGCCTTAACATTTATAGCAATGTATGTTATGACATCGGTTTTCCTTAATCTTGTTTCAGGAATAATCCCATCTGCGGGAATAGGAAAGATTGTAATAATATTCTTTACTCTACTAAATCTTGCAATAGCAGGTTATCTTCTTTTTAGTAAAAAGGTCAAAGAAGTATTTAAAAAAACAACTGCTCCTGTTCAGAAGGCATAGAGAAAAATGGCAAAAGAAAGACATAATAAAAAATATGATGATGCACCTACAACAATAAAGGTCATCTCAATACTTTATTACATAGCAGCTGCATTGTTTGTTTTCATGGGGCTTGTAATAATTATAGGTTCAAAACCAATGGCTTCTTCAATAGTCACTTCAAACCCTGGAATGGGTCTTGATAGTATTCCGCTTGGTGCTCTTGCGACAATTGTTATTGTAATAGGAGTTGTTATGCTTGGAATAAGCGTGTTTTGTTTTTTCATAGGAAGGGGAATATGGAGAACAAAGAAGTGGGCAAGGATAACCGCAATAATACTTTCAATACTTGGGATAATCTCAGCGGTTTTCTCAATCTTCATTGGTTTTAAATACACCCAGATAATCAGCCTCATTATAGATATATTCATTGCAGTATATTTACTCTTTAGCAAAGAAGCAAAGATTGCTTTTAAGAAATGATTTTAATCTCATTTAATCAAACAGTCTGGATATTGAGAGGCCTTTTTGGGCACGATACATTGCCTCTGCAAAGAGGGGGGCTAAATCTATTACTTCAATACCATCTGTTTCCCTATAATGGGTATTGCTGGTCATTATAACATCAAATTTCTTTTTTAATTCCTCTGTTCCTTTGGAGAAAATTCCATGTGTTGCGTAGCACATTACTTTTTTTGCACCCTTTTCCCTGAGCAAATCAGCTGACTTACAGAGAGTTCCTCCGGTATCTATAATATCGTCAACAATAAGTACATCTTTTCCAGAAACTTCTCCAACCAATTGCATTCCTGCAATCTCTCCCGGATTTGAGCGGGATTTGTCTATTAGTGCAAGTGAATAATCTCTTTTTTTGAAAAATCCCTTATTCATATTTTCCAGTCTTTTTAGAAAGGATCTTGCCCTGTTAACTCCACCGACATCTGGAGAGACTATGGCAAGATTTTCTATTTCCTTCAAGTGTTTTTCCTCCAGATATCGTGCAACCTCTGGGAAACTATGAAGATTATCCAGAGGAACAAAGGAAGGGTAGGCATTTTGTATTTGTGGAGAATGCAAATCCACGGTTATTATCCTCTTTGTTCCTGGAGAAATGGAGTTTGCAAGGGCTCTTGAGGATATTGGGACCCGGGACATGTGTTTTCTATCCTGTCTTGAATAGAGCATGTTTGGAAGTACGAGGGTTATGCTGTCAACAGAGGCACTCAAAAGCAAATCTTTGATAAGAAGGAGTTCAACCCACCACTGCTGTGGCTCTTTGGAAGAATCATGAATATAAAAGATATCTTTTTTTCTTATGTTATTGGGAACGTGCACATTTAGCTCCTTGTTATTAAAATAACCTATCTCTATTTCATAGAGGGGAACGTTCTCCTCTTTTGTATCGTGAATGTATTTTTGAATTTTCTTTGCAAAATCCCATGCGGACGTTTTAGAATCTGCAAGTAGCACCACATTTTTCATATAAAAAAATACAGAAATCCATTTATATTAATTACTATATTCAAGTATATGAAAAAAGGAAAAGATATTGTTTTATTGATAATGGTTGTTATAGTTCTCATTGCCCTCAATTACAGCTTTTTGGACAGTTTTGTGGTTAAAAGTTTTGGAAATGAGAAAAGCATACATATTGAAAGGGTAATAGACGGAGATACAGTAGTTGATACAGAAGGAATTCATTATAGGTTATTGGGAATAAACACTCCAGAAAAAGGAGAGAAGTACTCCAATGAAGCTAAGGAGTTTACTTCTGGGTTTGTATTAAACAAAACTGTCCTGGTTGAGAGCAGGGGTAAAGACCTTTATGGCCGTGAATTGGGATATCTTTTTGATGAATATGGGAATAATATCAATCTTGAAGTTGTAAGAGAAGGGTATGCAAATGCTTATTTTCCAGAGGGGAAGGATAAATATTACGCCGAGTTTATGCAAGCATGGAGAGAGTGTGCTGAAATTGGAAGGGTTAATCTTTGTGAAAGGTCTTTGGATAAGTGTGCTGAATGTATTAAGGTTGTGCAGTTTGGATATGATGAAGATTTGATTATTGAAAATTCCTGTGGATTTAAGTGTGATTTAAGTGGATGGAGTGTTAAGGATGAGGGAAGGAAGAAATTTATCTTTGAAAATGGAACAATCTTAAATGAAGGTGAAGACACAAGTGTAAGTGCAGAAGACTTCAATAAAACTTATGTCTGGACAAGAACAGGAGATACAATGTTTCTACGTGATTTTAATGGAGACTTGGTTTTGTGGGAAGGATATTAGAAAGATTTAAATATACATATGTATACAAATGTATATGGAAACCACAATAAGACTAGATGTTGAAACAAAACACAATTTGGACAGATTCAAGCAATATAAAAATGAAAGTTATAATGAATTAATCAGAAAGCTGATATACATCGCAAATATGTGCGAAAAAGACCCCAAATTAAGCAAAAAAACAATACAAGAGATAAAAGAAGCAAGAGAAAGGATAAAAAAAGGAGAGTATTATACTGAGGAAGAAGCCAAAAAGATTCTTGGAGTGCAATAATTCATATAAATAAATGCGCTTTTTTTAGTATATGTATAATATAATCTTTGAAAAGAGAGCTTTAAATGACCTTAATAAATTAGATAATCTGGACAAAAAAAGGATATGGGATAAACTGCAGGAATGCAAGGAAAACCCATTCAGATTTCTTAAACACCTTGAGGATATGCCTGGTTTTAAATTGAGGGTTGGAGATTATAGAGTTATAATTGATGTTAATATATCTAAAAACACACTGATTGTATTAAAAGTTGGGCATAGAAAGAATATTTATGAAAGATAGTTTGGGAAGGATATTAAAATTATTATTTCATCTCACTGCATGTCTCTGGAGGGATTACTGTAAGATTCCCATAACCATTATCCACTATCATCTTATTCACAAATTCTGTTACCTGCCAGTCCTGGACATAAACATATCTTAAAAGTCTGCCATACTTATCCTTGTCATTTACTGAAGCTTTAAGAGTTATCTGCTTGTTAAGTATTAATGATCTTAAATATGCGGTTGCTTCTTCATATCCCTCCTCACGCTTTTCAGGAGTATCCACACAAAGAAGTCTTACCTTGAGTATCTTTGCTGAATCAGCGTCGTAATATTCAAAGGTGTCTCCATCTATAACCCTAAGAACTGTGTTGTTCTCAAGCTGGTCATTATTGTAAGGTTTTGGTATTGAAAAGAAAAATGCAACTATAAGCAGAAGGAAAATTGCTCCTGCAATTATGTATATTATCTTGAGTTTTTTGTCATCAATTTTTATATCAGGCTCTTTTTCCATATTCAGATAAAAGAAAATAATTCATATAAATCTTATGGTTATGTTAAAATTTATCCAAATATGTCATATAACCTGTCATAATTAAGCTGTGAGAAATCTTTTATTACAAAATCTGCATCTTTTATGTCAGTAATTGAATTATTACCATTGGAATATCCTACTGTCTTCATATTTCCTGATTTTGCTGCCTGTATGCCTGAATAAGCATCTTCAAAAACAATGCATCTTTCAGGAGGAAAATTCATTCTCTTTGCTGCCTCAAGAAATATATCCGGAGAGGGTTTGTGATTAGGAACGTCTTCTGCACCAACAAGAATTGGAAAATATTTCCTTAAACCTGTCCAATTGAGTATCTTTTTTGCACGTTTTCTGGTTGAAGAAGTACCAATGGATTTTATCACATTATGATTATCTAAATCAACAAGAAAATCCACAAGATTCCTACTTGGCCCTATCTTACGGAGATGTCCTGACTGTTCTGCCCAGAGGTATTTTCTGAAACTTTCCTGTTCAATTGAAAGATTATATTTTCCATTCCAATATTCTATTGAATCATTAATTGATTTTCCAAGAAGATTTTTAGAATCTTCATCATCAAGGAATAATTCATATCTTTTTAGGACAAAATTAATAGAATCATTTATTATTTTAGTTGTATCAACTAAAACACCGTCCATATCAAATATAGTTGCAAATTCCATGATTAATCTAAAAAAAGTCTGCTTAAAAGGTTTGTTAGGATAAAATGTAACGGTTTGCTGAATAAAATACATGCAATAAATCTTAAAAACTTCGTGTTGCTTTGTATGTAATGAATAAAAGAGTGATTGTATTAATTTTGGTTGGGGTCTTTATTATTGGTTTGTGGAGTTTTGTTGAAGCAAAAAGCACAAAAACAACCTGTGATATGACCCATGCCGAGGAACTTATTAATCTTGGACTTGATAAGATAAATTCCTATACACAATATCTTGATTTCATAGCTCAAAGCAGATATAAATCATTTAGGGTGGTTATTGATAAAGGAGAAAAGGAGTATTATTTTGAATATAATACTGATGAAAATATTGTTGAAAGACCTGCAAGAGCGAATTATGATTTTTCTGTTAAGATGAACTGCAATCAGATGAACAAACTTATACAGGCATATGATGAGAAAAATGTCTGGGCATTTGAAAGAATGACTCTTGGACATATTCCTATTCTTGTGAAGATAAATCTTTTTAGAGAGTGTATGAATACTGAATGGTGCAGGAATGAAATTATTGGAAAGTGAAGAAGGGAAATTATAAGCAGAAAATATTAAAAATATTGAAAATCTATTAAGTTGAGAAAGTGGTGAATAAAAAACTTGTTGAATTCATAAGAGAAGCCAGGAAAAGAGGTTTTAGCGATGGAGATATAAAAAAGTCCCTTCTTAATCATGGATGGCCTCTTGGTGAAGTTGAGAAGGCATTTAATTCTTTAATACCCAAATATGCAAATAAGAACCAGATAACCCTGTTTCTTAATGATGAGATAATAGATGCACTTGAGAAAAGGTCAAAAAAGAATATGTTTACTGTTGGGGAACAGATTGAGGACATTCTAAGAAGAAGTACAATAAACCAGACAAAGAAAAAATCTAACTATGATAAGAAACTGGATGATGCTTTGGTGGCAGTTTTCTCAAGGATGAAAACAAAACCAAAGAAAAAAATCAAGAAAAAGAAGAAAAAGTGAGTGATTTATTCTCCTCTTCCGAACATCCTGTTTAACCAGTTAAAGAATCTCTGCATTACTGTGGGGTTCATGCACTTAGAATCTAAACAAAAGTTGCTCTGACATTCAAAGTCATTTTCACATCCTTTATCACTTCCGAGCTGTTCGGTGAAAGTCTGTGAGGTTTCTAAGCAATATTGCCCTGATTTTCTGTATCCAAATGGGTAACATTTATCATTCATAACACAACCTGAATCACAGGATACCTGATTGGTTGAGTTTGTTGATTCAGTGCAAACACCATCAACACACTTTCCTGAATCACAATCTGAGTCTTTTGTACATATGTCTGCTTCAGTGGTATTTGAGATACAAGTTCCATTATAACATCCATAAGGACATGATTTAACGACAGCACAATCTCCTTTCTGATTAAACTTGAAATCTGCTGAAATAGAACCTGAACCAACACCTGGTATTCTGCAAAGCTGATTAACTCCGTCAACAAAAGTAATTACATAACCACACACGGGGGTGTTCCATTCAAGATTACAGCTTACTGCATCAACCATGCATGATTTTGAAACATCATGTATACATGTATAATCAACACATAAAGTTCCTATTGGACAATCTTGATTTGATGAACAAGGTACCACGAATGTTCTGTTATCTATGATACATGCCCCATCTTTACATCCATATTGACATGGATAGCTAACAACATTTTGAACTTGCCCATCACAGTAGTATTCAATAACACTGTTATCAGAAGTACCTGCACAATAATCTTCCCAAGTTGTTTGATCTTCATAACAAGAATTAGAAGTACAAACACCGTTTTGTTCTTCAGTGCAATAACATTTACCTACTACCTGCCCCTTAGCATAATAATTCTTTTTCCCATCAGTATCTGTACAATTATATGTTGCTGGAGAAACTGCCGGAGAAGTGTAATAATATCCTTCATAAGTCCCTATCTGACCTACATGGGATAATAAATACTGAGAAGCAGATACTACATCCTCTGATGAATACCCTATAAGAAGCAACACAACTCTTCCATTATAAACCTTAGATTGTATTGTAAATTGCCCTGGACCAATTTTAAGGTAATCAGGAATATTACTGCAGTTTTCAATTCCAAGAACAGTGGATATAACAGAATTACTACATGGGGTTCCCACAACGATTAAGCTCTTGGTGCTTACTAAAGAAAGATCCTTATCCTTTACAAGCAAATCTCCAAGTCCTGTTGTCCTTGATTTAAGGTCATCCTGAATATTTCCTGCTTGTACAAGTTCAATGGAAGAAGTTCCTGGCTGTGTACCATATATTACTGCAACATCAGCTACTCCACTACGGTCTATGAATGGAAAAGGATAATAGTAAGTTATTTGAGAAAGAGATATGCATGCCCCATCTTTACATCCATATTGGCATGGATACCTAACAACATTTTGAACTTGCCCATCACAGTAGTATTCAATAACACTGTTATCAG
>CAZFSJ010000018.1:0-285 GCA_964521605.1 Candidatus Woesearchaeota archaeon | reverse complement strand
ATTTACCTACTACCTGCCCCTTAGCATAATAATTCTTTTTCCCATCAGTATCTGTGCAAGAATTTGTTGTTGTAGTGTTTGAAATACAAACATCATCTACACAATTAAAACCTGGGCCACATTGAGCATCATTTCTGCATTGAACACATCTTGCATTGCAGTTTCCTGCAGAGGTCAATGAATCACAATAAGGAGTATCTCCAGTACAATGTATGTAATTTACCCAAGTGGAATTGCCAGTACAAGTGCTAAGGAAACTATCCCATGGACCAACACAATCTGGAT
>CAZFSJ010000017.1:0-7940 GCA_964521605.1 Candidatus Woesearchaeota archaeon | reverse complement strand
TTAAGAAGTTTGTAAAGGAATATAATAAATCACTTGACGAATTGCTTGACTTTTGGGTGGATTATATGAAAGATAACAAAAAAGTGCTTAAGTTATATCCTTTTCTGGGGGTCTTTGAAAGTCTTTATTACTGTGAAAATGTTGGGTTGCAATGCGGTTCAGGATTTGCAAATTATACCATATCTACGGATGGAAACATTGTTGCCTGTCCAATAACCAATGGAATAAAAAATTTTCACTGTGGAAATATAAATGAACCTGGAAAAGAACTGAAAAAAATTAATGTTATTGAGCCTTGCACTTCATGTGATTATCTTGGGATATGTGGGGGAAGATGTCTTTATAGTAACTATGCAAAACTCTGGCCAGAAGAAGGACAGGAAATGATATGCAACACTGTAAAACATCTTATAGATGGCATTGACAAAAGAATACCTGAAATAGAAGAGTTAATTGACAAGAAAGTAGTTTTTGAGGATAATTTTGAATTTGAAAGATATTTTGGACCCGAGATAATCCCTTAAAACATTGAATAGAGTATGCATGCAAGTATTATGACTGAGGCTATTATGTTTCTCTTTGTTATTTTCTCCTTAAGGAATATCCTTGCGAATACATATATAAAGATTGTTCCAAGCATAAGAACCAAAGTGGTGGAAATTATTCCTATCTTAATATATCCATAGTAAGTTGCAAGTCTGTTTACAACCCAGATGAATCCAACGAAAAGCATAGTCCATTTAAATTTGCTTTTGAATCCAGAAAGTTTGGGCCTGAATATGAATATTGTTATGAGAAATACTGCAGCACATCTTATGAAATAGAAGGTTATTGAAGAATAAAAATTAAGTATAAGCAGAGAGATAGTTAGTTCAAGTGCAAAGAAAAAGCTTCCTATTATAGCCGAGATGAAGTACTTGTTAAGATTCAGATGTTCTTTTTTTACGTGGGAGGCTATTAGTGCAATTCCCGCTATGAGGGCAGGTACCACTACCCTTGTGTTGTTTTCATACAAACCCGTGAAAAAGAGGTTGAAAAAAAGAGCAAGCAGTATTGTAAACAGAGGTTGAAGCATGAATGCGGGCTCAAGATTGCTTACTTTGTCTCCCTTTAGGGAGTGGAAATAAAAAAGATTAGCAACTAGTGCAGATATTATAACTCCTGCAAATATTAGTATGTTTTTCAATTCAAGTGCTTTTGGGTCAATCTTCCAGAAAAAATATATAAACGGGAGCATTGCAATAACAGTTGCAAGAAACTCAAGACTCTGGTATCTTTTAACATCCATCCTTTTCCTTTTCAGAATCTCTTTCTCAAAGATAGTCCCTCCTGCAAGAGCAACTGCGGCTAATATTGGAAGGTATATCATTTTACTCCTTTACTTTTTTTACAATTAATTTAGATATGAGTATTGCCAGGATATATCCTGCTAAAACACCTGAGAGAAGAATTATCCATGATGTCTGATGCATTGGAGCAACTCCAAATATGGTGTTTATTGGGGTGTAGATAAGAATTATCTGAAGTATGACAGAGACTGCAAGAGCTATAAGAAGGAATTTGTTTGAAAGCCAGTTTAGTTTTTCCTGGTGTCTTATTACTGCTATTCTTACAAACTCATAGAAGATAAATCCTGTGAATATTGTTGTGCGTGCTATTGCGTGGTCTTTTGTAAAGTAGAGTGCAAGGAAGAAAGTTACGAACAGTATTATTGTTTTTAAAACTCCTATTGAACCTATTGTCCAGTATAATCTTTTGTTTATTATTGATTCTGATTTCTTTCTTGGTTTGTCCTGCATTATATCTTTTCTTGGAGGGTCTACCCCCAGGGCAAGTGCGGGGAATCCATCCGTAAGAAGGTTTATCCATAACAATTGTATAGGAAGAAGTATTGGTTCTTTTAATGTTATAAAAAGCGTTGCAAGGAATATTACTGCAACCTCTGCGAAATTGCTTGTGAGAAGGTAATTTGTGAATTTCCTTATGTTATCAAATATTCTCCTTCCTTCCTTTATTGCTGAGACAATTGTAACAAAATTATCATCCAGCAGTATGAGGTCAGAGGCTTCTTTTGCGACGTCTGTCCCTTTTATTCCCATTGCAATTCCAATGTCTGCTTTTTTCAATGCAAGTGCGTCATTTACTCCATCGCCTGTCATTGCCACAATATTGTCCTTTTTCTGAAGCAGGCTCAGTATTCTTAATTTGTGTTCTGGAGTAAGTCTTGCAAAAACAGTACATCCTGAAACTATGTCTTTGTATAGAGAATCATCTTTGAGGTTTTCTATTTCTGCTCCGGTCATTACTTTTTTTGTATTTATACCTACCTGCTCTGAGATTGCCTTTGCTGTCAAAGGATTATCTCCCGTGAGCATAAGAACTTTTATCCCTGCTGTCTTGCAATCTTCAATTGCTTCCTTAACTCCCTCATGAGGGGGGTCTATTATTCCTTCAAGACCAAGGAAGACAAGGTCTTTTTCAATATCTTCCGGGTTTGTATTCTTTGAAGACCCCTCCTTGTATGCAAACCCAAGAACTCTTAATCCATTGGATGCAAACTTATCATTTATTTTAAGCAGGTTTGCACGTTCTGCTCTTGTGAGTGTGAGTATTCTGTCTTTGACAAGTATCTTTGTGCACTTTGAGAGCAGGTTTTCAGGTGCTCCTTTTGTATAGATTATGGATTTATTTTTTGAAGGACCATCCTGGACAATTACACTCATCATCTTTCTTTTTGGGTCAAATGGAAGCTCATATATACGTTTGTATTTTGATTCTAATTCTACTTTATTATACCCTAATTTTTCAACAAAATTCCTTATTGCTATTTCTGTTTCATCTCCTGTTATCTTAAGTTCCTTTTCAAGCACTTCTTTGGAGTTGTTGTTGAGTGCACCGCAGAGAAGAAGGTGCTTGTTTTCTTCTTTATTTATTGTCTTGATGTCAGATTCCTCCCTATTGGAGTATATTTTTGTAACAGACATTTCATTCTTTGTGATTGTTCCTGTCTTGTCTGTGCATATGTAGTTTACGCTTCCTATTGATTCAATTACGGAAAGTCTTCTGACAAGAGCATTCTTTTTTAACATAACTTTTGAGCCAACCGCAAGGCTTAATACAAGAACAGCGGGCATTCCTTCTGGTATTGCCGCGACTGCAAGTGCAACCGCAATAAGGATTGAATCTGTAAAAGAGTATCTTAAAAGTCCTGCTGCAGCGGTTATTATTGCAATTCCTATTACTATCCAGAATAATTTTTTGCTTAGGTTATCCATTTGTATGTAGAAAGGCGTTTTTTCTTCTTTTATGTTTTCAAGCTCTTTTGCAATCTTTCCTATCTTTGTGTTCATTCCTGTTGAAAGGACTTTAGCAAGCGCATTTCCGGAAATGATATAAGTGTTCATGTATACTTCTTTTCCTTCTGTCTTATCAACTGACTTTGATTCTCCTGTAAGTGCAGATTCATTCACCTGGACAGAGTTTGCTTCCATTAGCATTGCATCTGCAGGGATTATGTCTCCTGCTTCAAGAACAAGTATGTCCTGGGGAACAACCTCAGTGGAAGAGATTATTGTTATTTTTCCATCCCTGAAGACTTTTGCCTTTGGAGTTGACATTTTCTGAAGGGATTCAATGCTTTTTTCAGCCTTGTAATCCTGAATAAACCCGCTTACTCCAGATAAAAGGACTATTGCAAGAATTAAGATTACATCTGCAGGGCTTTTTGAATCAGAAAAATGATTTATTATCCCAAGTATTATGGCTGCTGCAATAAGTATTATTATAAGGCTTGATTTAAATTGCTCAAGAAATATCTTTAATGGTCTCACTTTTTCCTTTCTCTGGAGTTCATTCTTTCCGTATTTTTCCAGATTTTTTTCTGCCTGCTCTTTTGTTAACCCCTTTTTTTCCATATTAACTTCTTCTCTATTAAAACATGTATTAGTCTTTTAAAAATATTCTTAATAATAAATATTTCTTGGGCAGGTAAGCTTTTTAAATGTCCTATTTTTAGTTAATTTAACATATTAGGTCCAGTAGGCTAATGGTAGACCCTCTCGTTTACACCGAGATGGCGGAGGTCCGATTCCTCCCTGGACCATTTAATTTCTTAGTTAAAAACTAATTTAATTTTTTTATTTATCATCTCTTTTACTTTTGTATCTTCAACTTCTCCAATCTTTTTATAGATTAAACTTTTATGTAATGTGAAAATCATATCTGAATATATAAACGAATTAAAACGAATATCTCCTGAGCAGGATTCTTTTTTAAGAAAAATTTCATATTTTTTAATATTTCTCTTTTTTGTTGTAATCTGACAAAGAATAGCATTTTCACCTTCTAATGAATTAATGACCAATGCAGGTCTTTTCTTTGTTTTAGTTAAATTACTAAACGGAAAATCAACTAAAACAATGTCAAATTTTTTTATTATCATTGCAAGTATTCAAAAGCTTCTTCATCTTCTTTAGAAGCCCATGATTCTGATAATAATTTTTCATCTCCCAGAAATCTTGCATTTTCCCAGTCGTCTTTGTCTAATTGTTCAAGTTCTTCAACTCTTTTTTGAACACATTTTCTAACAAATTCACTCCACCTTATTTCAGAATATCTTCGCATTTTTTTATAAACTTCTTCATCTATTGATAGTGTTATATTTGTCATGTTTTATTAAGTGAGCTCACTTATATAAACTTTTTGGTTTTATAACTGGTGCTATCAAAAAAGTAACTTTTATCGTATATTTGTTTACAGACAAGAAGTTTAATCTCCTGCAAAACTATAAATATCCCTTGTATTTTTATGATTTATGGAAATAGATATAGATCAGCGTCTTCCACCTGGACAGGTTGAGACAAAGAAATTTCCTGTTCTCTCTCTTGGTCCTGTTCCAAAAATCTCTAAAGAAGAGTGGGAACTTGATATTTATGGACTGGTGGACAATCTCATTAAGATTAATTGGAAGGAGCTATTGAAAATGCGCCAGGTGAATGTTGTGAAAGATATTCATTGCGTCACGAAATGGTCTAAGTTTGACACAAAATGGAAGGGCATTCCAATTGATGAGATAATAAAAATTGTTAAACCAAAATCCAATGCAAAATTCATAATTGCGCATTCCTATGACGGATATTCCACCAATCTTCCTCTTGAAGATGTTATGAATGGAAAGGCGATGATTGCTGTAGAATATGATGGAAAAGACATTTCCTATGAGCATGGGGGTCCTGCAAGACTTTTGGTTCCGCATCTTTATTTCTGGAAAAGCGCTAAATGGGTTAAAGCGATTGAATTTACAAACCAGAATAATCCTGGTTATTGGGAATCAAGAGGACATCATATTTATGGAGATCCCCTAAAAGAGCAGAGATATTCGGAGGATTGAAAAATAAACAGAGTATCTCAAAATATTTTATTCTGCACATAAATTCTTAAAAAGCAATTCTTCTATCTTATTTCTGCATGGCGAATTTGGATATTTTGTCTGAAAGATATGCTACTCCTGAAATTAATGAAATATTTTCAGAGAAAGGAAAAATTCTTACTGAAAGAGAGTTTTGGATAGAAGTGATGAAAGGTCAAAAGCAGCTTGGTTTGAGTATCCCTGTAGAAGATATAACCAAATTTGAGAATGCGAAAAACAATATTGATCTTGAAGATATAAGGACAAGAGAGTTGATAACAAAACATGATGTTAAAGCAAGAATTGAATCTTTTGTTAATGCTGCGGGTGCAGGACAGCACGTTCACAAAGGGTTGACTTCAAAGGATCCAACTGACAATGTAGACCAGATGCAATATATGAAAGCTTCAAAGATAATCCGTGATAAGAATGTTTCTATTTTAAGACATTTTATTGATAATTCACATAAATATGCTGACTATGTTTTGGCAAGAACCCATAATCAGCCTGCACAAGCTACTTTACTTGGAAAAAGATTTTCAATGTTTGCAGAAGAATTAATGTCACATTTATCTGAATTTGAGAATTTTATTAATGAGTATGCACTAAGAGGGATTAAAGGGGCTGTTGGTACACAGACTGACATGATAAAGCTTCTTGGAAGCAAAGAAAAAGCAATTAAATTAGAAGAGATTGTCGCTGAGAATCTTGGATTTAAGAAGTTATTAAAGGCAACAGGCCAGGTTTATCCAAGGTCCCTTGATTATTCACTTAACAATAAGCTTTCACAAATTAGTTCTGCACCTTCAGATTTTGCTTTGACGATGCGCCTTATGTCTGGATTTGGATTAGTTAATGAGGGGTTTGGAAAGGGACAAAGCGGAAGCAGTGCAATGCCATATAAGATGAATACAAGAACATGTGAAAGAATAAATGGTTTTGCAGACTTGCTTGCGATGTATGCTGATGGTGCTTCAAGAATCTCTGGTCATCAGTGGCAGGAAGGAGATGTTTCTGATTCTGTTGTAAGGAGAGTAATTGGACCAGGTGCTTTTTATGCATCTGATGGTCTTGCTGAAGCAACCCTTACAGTCCTTAACAATATGAATATTTATGAAGGAGAGATAGTCCATGAACTTGACAAATTCCTTCCATTTATTGTTACAACAGAGATACTCCAGATGGCAACTAAGAATGGAGTGGGAAGAGAAGATGCCCACAGGGCAATAAAAAAATATGCTATAGCTGAATCAAACAGAATGAAAAAAGAAGGTAGTTCTGAAACAGTCCTTCCTGAACTTCTTGCAAAGGACCCTGTATTCTCTGATTTTATAACAAAAGAGCAGATTTATTCCATAATCAATGATAAGGAAAATCAGATAGGTAATGCAAGAACACAAATTAAAAATGTTTCTGATGATGCTCAATATTTTCTATCTAGATATCCAGAAGCTGCTAAGTATGAACCAAGAGAAATACTGTAAGATTTCATTCTTCCTTTGAAATTCTTGAGTGGAAGAATTTCTTTGCTATTTCTACAACCACAAGATAGTATGCAAGTCACTTAATCAGGGCTGGATAAGATATTTAAACATAATTTTCTAATTATCATATGTTGAAAGGGGGTGAAAATATGGCTAAGAAAGATATGAAAAAGTATGTGTTAAAACGCGGACACGAAGATAATACATGTAATCATGGATATCATCATTGTCATTCAGGCAATGCAATTTATGGATTTGGATTCATTGGAGCTGTGATATATTATCTTGCAAATGCAACTGGTTTTTGGTCTGGGGTTCTTGGAATATTAAAAGCAATTGTATGGCCCGTATTCCTTGTGCATGGAGCATTGAAATTCCTTGGATTGTAAAAATCAGTTATATATAAAAGCACAATGAGGAAGCAAACATCATTAAGAATAATCTTTATTATTTCTGTAGCTGGTCTTTTGTTCTCTGGTTATCTTAGCTATACTGAGTTGTTTGCAGGATTTTGTGGGGCTGCAAAATTAGGGATGGGTGCATGCACTAATGTTGCGCAGATACCTGCCTGTGTATATGGATTTTTTATGTATCTTGCCGTATTTGTAATTTCACTTATTGGTCTAAGGGAGAAGAAGAGATGAAAAATTCAATAAAAAAAGGACTTGGGTTTGGGCTTACATCTGGTATAATAACGACTTTGGGGTTAATTGTTGGTCTTAATTCCGGAACTCATCTGAAATCTGTTGTCATAGGGGGTATATTGATTATTGCTGTAGCAGACGCTCTTTCCGATGCACTTGGGATGCATATATCAGAAGAGGCAAATAAAACAAAAGAGACAAGGGGGGTCTGGGAAAGCACTTTGTCAACATTTATATTCAAGCTTATATTTGCGGGAACTTTTATAATTCCAATTGTGCTTTTTAGTCTTGAGACTGCTGTGATTGTAAGCATTGTATGGGGTCTTTTACTAATCTCTCTTTTTACATACTGGATATCAAGAAGAAACAAGATTAAGGCTGTAAAGGCAATATTGCAGCATCTAG
>CAZFSJ010000016.1:4076-7943 GCA_964521605.1 Candidatus Woesearchaeota archaeon | reverse complement strand
AAAGAAGATTGCCTTTACCAGAGACTCTTCAGGAGGAAAAGCTACCGTCAATTTAAGAGAAGAAAAATCAAAACAACAGGTTCTCACAAAGAATGAAATAATGGGCCTTGCTAACATTGCACTGCAACTTGAAGAACATTACAAAAAACCCCAAGACATAGAATTTGCAATAGATGGGGATGAGATTTTCATAGTCCAGACAAGGCCTATAACAACAATAGCAAAAAGGATAGAGGTAAAAAAAGAGAATATTAAAGGAGAAGTAATACTTGAAGGATTGGCCGCATCTCCTGGAATAGCATCAGGAGTTGTAAAGATAATAGAGAACCTTGATGATCTTCCAAAGATAAAAGAAGGAGACGTACTCGTAACAAAGATGACCAATCCAGACATGGTTGTGTCAATGCAAAAATCAGCTGCAATAGTCACAGATGAAGGAGGCCTTACAGCACATGCGGCAATAGTTTCAAGAGAGATGGGAATACCTGCCGTTGTTGGAACAGAAGAAGCAACAACCAAACTTAAAGAAGGAGAGATTATAACCGTTGACGGATTTTCAGGAAAGATATACAAGGGGAAGGTAGGAGAGACTCACAAGAAAGAAGTTGAGAAGATAACCACATCCACAAAGACAAAATTAAGATTGATAGTTGATCTTCCAACATTTGCTGAAAGGGCTTCCAAGACCGGCATTAAAGCAGTGGGATTAACAAGAATTGAAGGAATAATTGCAGAATCAGGAAAACATCCAAATTATTTCCTTGAAAAAGATAATATGAAAGATTATGAAGAAATAATCTATAAAGGCCTTAGTAAAATAGCAGAGTATTTTGATGAGATGTGGGTAAGAACATCGGACATAAGAAGCGACGAATATTCTAATCTTGAAGGGGCTCCTAAAGAAAAGGAAGCAAACCCCATGCTGGGTTTCCATGGAATAAGGTTTAGTCTTAAGAACCCAAAAATATTGAAAGCAGAATTAAATGCGCTGAAAAGAGTTGGCAAAGAAGGAAAAGAGATTGGAATAATACTTCCGCAGGTTATACTTGTGGAAGAAGTTAAAAAGGTTAAAGAGATTTTGAAAGAGATAGAGTTTGAAAATGCAAAATTGGGAGTCATGGTAGAGACTCCCGCAGCAGTCCAGATAATAAACCAGTTGTGTGATGAAGGCATAGCATTTGTGTCATTCGGTACAAACGACCTTACACAATACATTCTTGCAGTTGACAGAGGAAATGAAGAAGTGCAGGATTTGTATGATGAGATGCACCCTGCAATACTCTACCAGATTGAATATGTAATAAGGGTTTGTAAAAGGAATAATGTAAAAACAAGTATTTGTGGTCAGGCAGGAAGCAGAAAGGACATGGTGAAATTTCTTGTTGAAAAAGGAATAGACAGCATAAGCGTAAACGCGGACGCTGCACATGAGATATCTGATTACATAAGGGAGATTGAAGAAAGTCTCGTAAAAGGCACAGACAATGAACCAAGGAAATATAATCCTAAAAATCCTGAAGAGACCCTTCTTAATATAAAAGGGACTGAGAAATTACCCTCTGAATAGGATATTTACACAAAATCCTTTCTTCTAAATATTTATAAATATTTAATTCTTACTTAAGTAATGGAAAAAAAGAGTGTGGAAAAGAAGACAATTATAAAAGAGGTTATACATAAAAATCCCCGTAAAAAAGGGAGTGGAAAAACAAAAAAGTCTTCACCACGCCCAAAGAAAAATTCTACTGAAATAAAGACGATAACAGTAAAACCTAGCTTAAAAGTGGAAAGTATGCTCATAGAGAACTTTGTTTCTTTGCAGAAAGTTCTTGTTGACCTTTCTGGAGAAGTAA
Organism: Candidatus Woesearchaeota archaeon; assembly: GCA_964521605.1. Taxonomy (GTDB): domain Archaea; phylum Nanobdellota; class Nanobdellia; order Pacearchaeales; family GW2011-AR1; genus MWBV01. The sequence continues at coordinate 6,090 of CAZFSJ010000016.1, read as the reverse complement.
GCAGCCTTACAACACAACTTTCAAGATTACTTAAGCTTTTTGAAATATCTGCAAAAACTCTCGCAGAAAAAGATGTTGAAACGCAAAAAAGCCATATTGAAAATAAAAAGATACTTGAGAAAATAGAAAATGTCCTTGAGCAGAACAGGACAATTGCAAGAGGACTTACCCTAATGCACGACAAAATAAATGAACCTGTGGTACACTCTCAACCCCCTCATCCACAAAGGATTATCCCTCAGCCAAAGCAAACATTCAAACCTGCTCAAAAAAATCCCATGATAGGAGGGGTTTCTGAAGAATTCCACAAATCAATATCTTCAAATGAAAAATAGCCCTGAATACGAGGATAGAGAAAAAAATTTTCAGAGATTCAAGAAATTTTTTCTACTTGAAATTACAAAAGAACTAATAAGAAATTCAGCTCCATCTGACATCCTAAAACTAGAGACAATAGTAGAAAAACAAAAAGAAGAACAGATTAATGAAGTAAAAGAAAAGATAAAAGAAAGAGAACAAAAGGCAATCACTAATGCAATTGAAATACATGAAGGAGAGATAAAGGCACACCGTTCAATAATGCACCCCTCAGTTGGGATGTTTGGCAATCAGGAAATCCCTCACATAAACCCCTTCAAAGAAGCATTCAGGAAAAAAAAGACTAAAAAGAGTAGATTCATAGAACCATTCAAAAGAGCAGAACTCTATATGCCTGAATCAAATTTCCCTCCACATTTACAGTATCTAAAACCAATTCCAATGAACAGGGATATTGAACTTGGAAAACTAGACCCTCTAATAGAAGATCCAATGGTAAATATAATTGAATGCCATGGCCCGGAAGAAAACATAATGGTTCAGGGAAGAATGGGGCTAAAAAAGACAGGAATAGTCTTGGATAAAGAAGAGATAGACATCATAATACAAAGATTCTCCAGAGATACAAAAATACCTGTTCAGGAAGGAGTGTATAGAGTTGTGTCAGGAAGGCTCATATTCACTGCAATAATCTCAGAGCTGGTAGGTTCTAAATTCACAATAAAGAAGATGATTCCATAATTAATCAAATACTATAATTCTGATTATATTCTTCAAGGGTTTCTGGAGAGGGATTTTCTCTTGAAAGAGAATTTGCGAGATCCTTAAAGAATTTTATTCTGTCTTTTTCCATCTGTACATCAAGGACATCAGGATTCAGGGAAGAGTCATATGAAAATTCTATGTAATACTCCCCAAGTTTATACCCTCTTATCAACCTATCTCCAACAAGTTCATATTTTACGCTTTCAAGAGGAGCATTTCCAAAATTATCCATAAGAACCTTTTTTTCATTATCCGTCAAAAAATCTCCAATATCCCACATTGAAGCATTTACTATTGTCTCTATGCTAGAATTTGGTTCTTCTGTGGGAGTTTCATTTATCTGAATAATTGTTAAATTATCTTCCTTAGTGTTTGTTATCTCATCTGAAGTCTTCTCCCCCTCCTTAAGAGTTGTTGAAACATGAAGTATTTCAGAATCTCCATAGACTAAGCTTACATTCAATCCTCCTTCTTCCAAAACAAGATTAAGATTAGAAAGGTCAAGGGAAAGAGTGTTTTCAGAATCACCAACAACATAATCAGCACCATACCCCTTGTCAACTTCTGAATAATCTGTTGTCACAGTAACCTCATTATCCTGAACCTCAATAGATATTGTGTTGTCATTCATTTCCTTTCCATTAACATTTACACTGTTTGGTACGACTTCTGCACTTTCTCCCTGATTTAAATTATAAACAAAAGGATTATCTTTTGAAACACTCCCTTGTATTTCAGACTCAAGCTGCATTGAGACCATTCCCGTAAGTCCAAAAAGTGATGAGAAAAATCCTCCTCTCCCATTATTTACCACTTCTCCAGTAAGAGGTGCAGAATTATCCGTGGTTGTTGTTTCAGTATTTGTTGTTGCTGTGGTGGAGGGAGTTTCAGGGGTTGTCTCTTCAGCTGTGGGAGTAGATTCTTCCTGTGA
>CAZFSJ010000016.1:1714-3976 GCA_964521605.1 Candidatus Woesearchaeota archaeon | reverse complement strand
TGGAGGGAGTTTCAGGGGTTGTCTCTTCAGCTGTGGGAGTAGATTCTTCCTGTGAGGGGGTTGTTGTTTCAGTATTTGTTGTTGCTGTGGTGGAGGGAGTTTCAGGGGTTGTCTCTTCAGCTGTGGGAGTAGATTCTTCCTGTGAAGGGTTCTCTTCCGTAGAATTTGTCTCTTCAGGAATGCTCTCATTAGTGCTTGTATTTTCTTCCGTTGTGGTAGATTCGGAGTATATCTGAAGTGTAAAATCAACTTCGGGATATATAATTTTCTCTCCCTCAACGCCATATCCCTGCCCACTACCGGTTATATTCTCTCCAACAAGATAATAATCTCCCTGCACAGATTGAGAATCAAGTATTTCTCCAAGAGTAAATTCATAAGTCTTGCCTGCATTTTCAAATACCACCTTAGAAGAAGAAGGAAGCAATTCTCCATCCTTAAGTGAGAACCTCAAAACCCCTTGGAGAGGTTTTCCTGACTCATAGGATGTATCAAGACCAAGAACAACTCCCCCAGTAATCTTTTCCTTTCCTGAGAATCCAATGAGATATACAAGCACAGCCAAAAATATTAATCCCAAAAGTATTAGAAATAATTTTTTATAATTTTTTATGTAAGAAGAATCATTTCTCTTTGGTTTTCTGTGGTTACCATCCCCTCCATTTCCATTTCCGTCGCTTCCATAATATTCAGAGACAACCTTTCCATCAACCCTTTTGCTTTGATAGATATAGGGACCGTAAAGTTTCCCATTCCTTTGGATATATTTTTTATAAGCCATGTTTGTAAGTAACTAAACTAAGTTATAGTGTTATTTAAAGTTTTTTGAGTTTTAATCAGAAGTAGATATCTCAATGAGGTTTATTACATCCTTAACAGATATGTCTCCATCTGTCTTCACGTATGCAGAGATTACGTCCCCCTTCTGAAAATTAACAACCCCAAAAGATTGAGTATCATAATCCTTTTTGACTCCTGGAGAATCAGAATAGATAGTGTTCCTAAATCCTATTGGCTGTCCATTTATGTATATCATCACCTCAACACTTCCTGCTCCCCCAATAACCTCAAGATTAGTGGATATTCCCGTTATACTTCCGTCCCTAACCATAACATATCCCTTTTCAACGCTTCCTTCAACACCATTTACGGTATTAAGGAAATTAGGAGTGTTAAATTCTCCTTCTGCTCCAAAATTAAGGAACATCTTATATGCCATTGTCTTTGGAGGAGAAGCCTTTATTGTCTCTCCTGAAGCAGTTATAACAAATACTGGTTTATTTCCTGAGCCATAATCAACCTGGTATACTGCAAGGTTTGTGGTATCAATATTTTTCAAATCAACCTGCGGGGGAAGACTGTCAAAACCAACTTCTTCCACAGACTTTATGTCATTCTGATTTATCCCTTGTTTTTCTACAACATTATTTATTATTTTCCTTACGTCATCCGATACCCCCATGCTCTCTGCAAATACTCCTGATATCATCAAAATTCCCAGAAATATAACAATGTAGACAAGCGTCTTTTTTACCTCTTTTTTCATGAAGAAAAAAGCAATAAGAGATATTTAAAGATTATGATATTGGTGTTAGGGTTTAAAAATAAAAAATACCTAAAATTATAATGGAAGACAAGATAACAACTCAAAAAATAAGAAAGTATTTTGAGATAACAGAAAAGGCACTTAAAGAAGTAAAGAAAAACATAATCCCTGGAAAAGAAGGATACGCGAAGGAGATAATTGATATGGTTGAAAATTACATCTCAGATGCAGAACATTTCAGGAAAAAAGAGGATTTTGTTGATTGCTTTGCTGCCCTGAATTACGCACATGGCTGGCTTGACGCAGGAGTGAGGCTTGACGTTTTTGATGTTAAAGATGACAGACTATTCACAGTAAAATAAATACCAACAAGATTATTGTATATAATTCTCAAGCTCGTGCCCAATATTCTTATCAAAAGACGCTTTGTTGGGTTCTAAGATACCAGAAAAGTTACCAATTCTTTTTTGAGAGTCATAAATACTAATAAACATCTTACATCTTTGTTTAGTATTCTCCTCCGGATTGTCATACAAGTTATAGTTTATCTTTATGCCATCTTCACGTGAAAAGGACCCATTAAGAACAAGACCAGATAGTGAAACATTTTTTCCTGAATCTACTTTGAAATTCTTACTTGTAAGAAAATTCTCAATCATACCATAGATAAGGTTATAATCTTTTTCATTCATAATCTTCTAATCTAAGTGGAAATA
>CAZFSJ010000016.1:0-1704 GCA_964521605.1 Candidatus Woesearchaeota archaeon | reverse complement strand
GATTATTACAATAAATAATCAGATGCATAAATTCTTTTAAACACTTTATTGATTACACTATAATGGCAGATTGGGACCATTTTGCAATAAACGAAACTGGAAAAGCAACAATAACTTACAAGGAAAATAATGTAAAAAAATACATTAAACTTGATCTCTTAACACTTCCCGATGGAGATTACTTCCTGGACAAAAAATCCATTAATGTAATAAATGAATGCACTCCAGAAGAATTGGCAAAAAGTGAGGAATACAAGATATACAGCAAAACTGGAGCGACTGCAGATGAAAGATGGGGGATTGTATCAAGAGTGACAGATATAAAAAGACTTGAAAAGATATTACAAGAAATAAAGGCTCTTCCCCTACCTAAAGTATAAAAAACCTTTATTTATTATAAAACAATGAAAAGTCCAAACCACTTCATAATAAATGATTTAGGAAAAGCAGAAGTTACAGTAGAATTAGAAACTATTAAATTGCCAAGCGGAACATATTTTCTGGATAAAGAGTTCATAGAACAATCAAAAAGAAAATACACTGTGGATGATTTAAGAAATGGTTCTTTATACAACGTCTACAAAGGAATCAACATTGAAGAAGGAGACAAATCCGGTCTCGCCTCAAGGGTGACTGACCAGGATACTTTAAGAAACATCATGGTTGAGATTAAAAAGAATAAATCTAATATTAAAGTATAAAAACCCCTTCTCATTAAAAATATAATATGAGACTGGCAATAATTGGGATACAGGGAAGCGGGAAAGGAACTCAAGCGAAACTCCTTGAAAAAAAATTCAAACTAAAAAGGATAACCATAGGTGAGATATTAAGAAAAGAAATAAAAAAGAAAAATAAGCAAGGTAAAATTCTTGCAAAATATATGAATAAGGGACTTATGGCTCCAAATCTAATAGTTAACAAAGTAGTTCTGAAAAATACTCCAAAAGATAATTTCATAATAGACGGATTTCCAAGAGATGAAAAACAACTCCCAGTAGCGGATAAGATTAATTTGGAGAAAGTTATTCTTCTGACGCTTCCAAAAAAAGAAGTCTATAAAAGAATAGCAAAAAGAAGAAAATTAGAAAAACGAACGGATGATGAAGAAAAAGCACTAAAGACTCGTTTAAAATTATTTTATGAACATTCTCCAAAGATAATTAAGCATCTTAAAGATAGACTCATAAAAATAAACGGAAACCAACCAATAAAAAAGGTTTTTTTAGACATTGAAAAAAAATTAAAAGCACAAAAATGAAAATTATCCTAACAGAGACAAACTTCAGCAGATTAAAGAATGAAGTTAAAAAAGCAAAAGAAGAAAATAAGATAATTATCTTTTCTTCAGAAGATGATGAATTAAACAGGAAAGTAATTGAAAAACTAGAAATAAACATCCTTCTCATTTCACTTAAAAACAGAAGAGACTTCCAGAAACAAAGAAACTCTGGTTTTAATCAGGTCATGGCAAGGACAATGAAAAAGAAAAACATCATTCTTGGAATAAATCTGGATGAAATAATTGAAGAACCTTCCTTGAAAGTAAAATCAGAAATATTTGCAAGGCTCAGACAGAATATATTCATATGCAATAAAAAAGCCATAAAAATGGAATTTATCTCTCAAAAACCAAAAAATACTAGAAATATACATGATTTAAAGGCATTAGGAAGCATTTTAGGCATGCCCACATGGATGACA
>CAZFSJ010000015.1:0-8265 GCA_964521605.1 Candidatus Woesearchaeota archaeon | reverse complement strand
CGGTGGTCGCCGTATCATTAACTTAAAGTTGGAGACTATATTGTTAAGGATACGGTCATAGAAAGAAAAACTGTCTCAGATTTCATAAGCTCAATGATTAATCATCGCCTTATGAAACAAATGGAAGAAATGAAACAATACAAAAACAAACTTCTTGTAATCGAAGGCATATCCGAAAAAGAACTCTACTCCGACAAGGAAGAAGGAGGGGTAAACGCAAATGCGATAAGAGGGTTTCTTCTTTCCATACTCCTCAAAGAAAAAATTCCAATAATTTTCTCAAAAAATCAGGAAGATACTGCAAAGTTTATTTCTGTGCTTTCAAAAAGAAAAGACCGTGAGATTAACCTTAACGCAAAAAAGAAAACCCTTAACAAAAAAGAACAATTACAGTTTATTATTGAAGGATTTCCCGGAGTGGGTCCAAAAAAGGCACGCGCGCTTCTTGAAAAATTTGGTTCAATACAGAACATAGCCCTTGCATCAACAGAAGACCTCAGGGAGATTCTTGGAATACATGCAGAAGCTATAAGAGAAATATTGGAAAGAAAGTATTAGCGAACACAAAACACAATTACTTTTTAACACAGGAATATTCTTCAAGAAGGCTATATTCTGGTCCTTCTTTTTTTAACTTAGACTTTATAAGATAAAAATTTTCGTTTATAAAAAAAGTCTTTGGAAGGTGTATTTTCTTTAACTCCTCAATAAATTTCTTTTTATTTTCCCCAAGGTTCTTTATTCTGGCTATTGTCAGATGGCTCATAAACCTGTTCTCCTTAGTATAAATCCCTTCAAGGGCATCATCTATCTTTTTCTGGAGGCTTTCACATCCTGTTATTTGCAGCCAGAGTATTCCCTTGCCTTTCTTTTTATCAAAAATTCCCATGTCTTCTATGCTCGATTCAAATCCCTCAAATTCAACGTTCTTAAGTCTGTTTTTAATTTCCTGTATCTTGTCCTGTTTTACATCCCCAAGAAATTTAAGAGTAAGATGAAGATTCTTAAGTTCAGTCTTCCTGCCCTGGAAAACTGGAAGCTTGTCCTGTATTTCTTTTATCTGCATAAGCGTTTTTGGGGGCAGTTTAAGTCCAATAAAAATTCTCATATTTCTATCCTCTCTAAAGAATCTCTGAAACTATCTTTGCGCCAAGTTTCACAGTTAAATTATCTCTGTCCTTTTTTGGATTTATTTCAACCAGGTCCCAAGCCCTAAGATTCTTCACCTTGTCCATCCTTTGCAAAACGTACAAAAACTCCCTGCTCGTCATGCCTCCTGGCTCCCTATATCCTGTACCAACCGCAAACGCGGGGTCGATTACATCTATGTCCACTGAAACATAAAGTTCCTTTTTATCAGAAAATTCCATTATCACTTCACAGGTCTCTTCAATATTTTCCAAAAGAGATTTCATGGTTACTGACTTTATTTTTTTCTCTTTCAAAAAAGCATTCTCTTTCTCATCAGAATTTCTTACTCCCACAAGAAGCACATTCTTTGCTGGAAATCCCTGTTCTATCAGGGCCCTTAACCATTCCTCATGATTGGGATATTTCTCAGAACCCTTTGTGACTGGCATACAATCAGGATGGGCATCAAAGACAATCAAACAGGGTTCCCTGCCTGAATTTTCACAATAATCTAAGAAAGCTCTTGTAAGCGAATAACTTACTGAATGGTCTCCCCCAAGAAAAATAGTTTTTGGTTTTTCTTCAAATATCTTAAATGCATTTTTGTAAATAAGCTTGTTTGTAACTTCAAGATTTGAATTATCAAGATGGATTTCTTCCAGGTCCTGTCTCTCAAGGTCAATCTTTCTTCCGGATTCATTTGAATATATTTCTTCCCTTATGCATTTAAGGATTTCATTTCCCGCACTCTCACATCCTCTGGTTTTTCCCAGCCCATTTATTCCTGGAACCTTTACTATGAACATGAATTTAAAGAAGAATGCAAGTTTTTAAGATTATTCCTCAAAATTACCTAAAAGAAAATAAATTCTTAAATAACCTGAGACCTACTTGCCTCTGACAAGCTCCATTAGAACAACCATTTGGACATTCATAGGAAATGAAATTTACATAACCATCTGAAGTGCAAAAACCTTCCATAACCCCTCTCCCATTCTGCCAGCAATAGTCTGCAGGGGGATTTCCTTCTCCATCTTTATCAGGGCCTGTTATTGTCCCAGAAGTATAATAGTTCATGCCTCCATCACTGTCTATACAGGAGATTTCCTTAAATATGCATTCGTTATTGATACATTTTGAATCTCCCTGGCACTGATTATCATTCCTGCATTCGACACATTTAATATGGCAACTGTTTTCAGAAGAAGAATCACAATATGGGGTGTCTCCATTGCAATCATCGTAACTTTCCCATTTTGAATTCTGTCCGCAGGTAGCTATAAAATCATCCCATCCGCCATCATGAAACCAGGAAGCACACCTTGTGCATCCAGGATTGTTCTCTTCCATATTTCCTGCATAGAATAAGCATTTTGAAGAATCAGAATGGCAGTATTTTGCAGAAGAACCGGTGTTTATTTTTCCAGCAGCATAATTCGAAGTGAAGATATCATAATCGCATGTTTTGCTTTCACATTCATAATCAGAGATACATTCCGCCCCATCAGGTTTCAATTGAGGGATATATGCTGAAACATGTTTCAATGAGTGGCTTTGATGCCTGGCTGCAGAAACAGTTCCCATTAAAGAAAAAGAGATTGACACCAATAAAAAAATAAATACTAAAATAATTTTTTCTCTTTTCATAAATCAGCAAAAGTATTACTGATTTAAAAAGATTTATATATTTTACGCATAATCTGAATAAGAAAATCCAAAAAATTACCTTGGCACGAGAGCAAATATGCTGTGGTCTTTCTTGACATTTGCAGCAAGCCCCTTAACATCTTCCAGGCTCACTTTCTTTATCTTTTTTTCAAAATCATAGAATTCCTTTGCGTCTCCATGAATCTCCGAAGCAAGAAGATTTACCATCTGCTGCTGAGAATCTTCCATTGAAATTTGATAATTTCCCACAAGCTGTTCTTTTATTGTCTCAAGTTCTTCTTCCTCAAGAGAATCTGCAATCTTCTCAAATTCTTCAAGAATAAGCTTTCTTACCTTCTCCACATTTTCCTTCATTGTGCCAACATATATTACATTGTATGCAAATGTCCGATTAACGACCGAGTCTCCCTTTACTGCATATGCGAGATTTCTCTTCTCCCTTATCTCACTAAAAAGTCTTGAAGACATCCCATCGGCAGTCAGGGCGTTCAATATTAAAGCAGCATAGCTTTTATCATCCTCTGCAGTAGGAACATGATATCCAAAAACAAAACTTGCCTGATCTATTCCGACTCTCTCTTCTGTCCTATCCTCATTTTCAGTTTCAAAACCTTCAAAAGGAATTTCTCCTCTCTCTTCCCCAAAATTTTTCTCCGCAAAATCCACAAGATTGTCAATGTCGCAATCTCCAACGACACAAAGTATCATATTATTTGGTTTATAGACCTGCTTGAATTTATTGACAAGATCTTCTCTTTTCAAGGAGTTCATGGTCTCAAGGGTCCCTGCAAGATTTATCTTCATTGTTTTATTATACATAAGCTTCTGAAGTTCATCAAAAGAATGAAGTCTTGGATTATCATGATACATTTTTATCTCCTCAAAAATAACTTTTCTTTCTTTTTCAAGTTCTTTTTCATCAAACAACGGATTTTTTACCATATCCCCCAATACATCCAGAGCAACATCAACATACGTTGAAGGGAGCTTGCACCAGTATGCAGTTATTTCCTCGGAAGTAAAACCATTTAACTCCCCTCCCCTTTTTTCTATCTCCTCTGCAATCTTCTTTGAATTCCTTTTTGGGGTTCCTTTGTAAAGCATATGCTCTATAAAATGTGAGATTCCTTTTTCTCCCTCTTTTTCATTAACTCCTCCATTGCGCACCGCAATTGCCACGCTTACTATTGGGAGATTTCTTTTTTCAAGCAGGATGGTCATTCCATTTTTAAGGATTTTTTTGTGAAATGATGGTTTCATATTTTGAAAAAAGAAAAAGGGTATTTAAATTTACATGCTGTTTTCAAAAACAATATATCTTTCCCCTTTAATCTCAAAATCCTCAATAATCCTAAATTGTTCACCTATAAAATTAATTATCCATTTCCTTGTAACATTAAACTTCTCTCCCCTAATCATGCTGCGCGTTGCAAAACTGACAACGGCAATATCACATGAAGGCATAATTTCTTTAAGAAGGGTCTTGGAATAATCCTTTTCAATCATCTCCAAAGAATCAACCACCTTAAAAAGGAAGACTAATCTGGGTCTCTTTTCTGAATCAATCAACCTTTTTATTTCCGCAAGATTAAATAGGCTCTCATGTACTGCCCTTGCATTTAATTTTTTGTTCTTAAAATAGAAATTCATAAGCTCCACAAGTTGTCCCATGCTTTCAACACCAACATACTTCACGTGTTTATCTGGAGGAAAAAATTTGTAGCTAAACCCATTTATTCCTGAACCGAGATCAATGACACTGCAATCCTTAAATCTGGAGAGCAATCTTTTGTATAGCCCCGTATAGTTTCCAATTCTTTCCCTTGTTGAAAGATGTTTTCTAAGTATCCATTCTTCCTCTTTATCTTTTATTCCCAAAAGTTTATTGCTCACAAATGCGGAATACACTTTTCTCAAAAGATCCCTTGTCAGTCTTACTTTCTCTTCATCAGAACACTCTCTTTTCTCAAATTTTTTATACGCCCTCAGAATATCTTCTTCTGGAAGTTTGGAAAAATCTCTTTTGGATGTTATTGCAGAGATTATTTCTTTTTTATTCATAAATTATTTAAGCCAAAACTACTTAAAAATTTATATGCCAATTAATGCCCACCCTGAATTTACAGCAGCAGAAGGAGAATATCTCCATGCAAAGACCATTGATGAGAAGATAGAGAAACTGAAAAAAATGATTTCATACGCTCCTGCACACAAAGGGGGAGAAAATTTAAGGGCGCAATTGAAGACTCGTCTAAAAAAATTAATTGAACAAAAAGACAAGTCAAAAAAAGCAGGAAAATCTTCAAGAGCTGGAATAAAAAAAGAAGATATGCAGGCAGTAATAATAGGAAAGACAAATTCGGGAAAATCCTCTCTTCTTAATGCCCTGACAAACGCCAAATCAGGTTCCTCTAGCACCTCCTTTTCAACGACCACTCCAAAAATAGGCATGATGTATTATAAAGGAGCAGGCATACAGATAATAGAAAATCCTGCTATTAAATCAGAATATTATGATAAGGGGTTGACAAACACGACCGACACTCTCCTGATAAATGTTTCTTCATTGGAAGAAATTAAGGAAGTTGAACAGATAATTGAAAAACTGGACAAAAAAAGAATTCTTGTATTCGGTAAATCCGATCTGCTCGATGAAAGAGAAAAGAGAAAATTAAAATCAACCCTTCAATCCAGAAGATATGATTTTGTCCTTTTTTCATCAGTTACCCTGGAAGGGATAGAAGAACTGAAGGAAAAACTCTTGCAAAGTTTTGATAAAATAAGAGTGTATACAAAAGAGCCAGGAATGGAAAAAAGCAAAAGACCCATAATTCTAAACCCGGAATCCACCACAAAGGACGTTGCGGAAAAAATCCTTAAGGGATTTTCTCAAAAAGTCAAGGAAACGAGAATTTGGGGGCCCTCCAGCAAATTTCCCGGACAAATTGTGGGATTAAGTCACAAGTTAAAGAACCTTGATGTTGTTGAATTTAAGACAAGATAAAGAAAAACTCCCTGGAGAGAGTTAAAACATCATATTTAAATATAAAAAATTATTAAAATAAAAGTGAAAAAAAAGGTGATTGGAATAATCTCATGCACCAAGGAGATAGAAGTAGAGGGAAAGACCTTCTTGGAGTTGGCAAAAAAGAAAGACGTTAAATTGGTTATAATAAACGCTTCGGAGAAATTTAATCTTAAAAAATTTAAAAATAAAGTTAAGAGTTGTGATGTTATTTACTGCAGCATATGGGATGAATTTTCAGTTGAGCTAACAAAAACCATAGAAGAGTGGGGAGTTAAAATATTTGAATCATCAGAATCATATTATTATACAGAAGACAAATGGATGACATACATAAAGTGCAAGAAACACAACATCCCAGTACCAGACACAATCCTTCTTTCTGAAAACCTCAACAACGCAAGAAAAGAACTTAAAGAATTCGGAAGATGGCCCGTAATATTAAAACGAATAAATGGTACCAGGGGAGAATATGTTGGAAAAGCAAAAAGCGTAATCGAAGCAGAACAATTGATAAAAAAATTTTGGAAGAAGGGAGACGAAAAACTTCCTGTGATTGCGCAGGAGTTCATAAAATCACCGAGTTATAGGGTAACTATAATTGGAAACAAAATTGTACAAACTGCTCTTAAAAGAAACAACGCAGGATGGAAAGCCACGGGAGTGTATGCAAAAAGCTTTGAGCATTTTAACGTTGACAAAAAACTAGAAAGAATAATTAAAAAAATAATAAAATACCTTGACATAAAGATTTGCGGAATAGACTTCCTAAAAAAAGGAAATAAATGGTATCTCCTCGAAGTTAATGGACAACCTTCACTTAACTTTTATGAAGAAGAAAGAGAAAAGATGACTGAGCTTGCACTTAATTTTCTTATAAAAAGTGTAGAAAAGAAAGGCAAGTAAATAGTGTCTTTCAATATTTATTTTTGAAAGGAACAATCATTAAAAACTTTAATTTGATTTTGGCATTGATGCTCATAGGATTGTTCATTGCTTTAGCTGCAGGAGTTCTTATTGGAATTTTTACAGGCCTTTTTCCGGGGATACACATAAACCTTGTTGGAGCAATTCTTGTTTCCCTTTCTGGTTCTTATTTTGCTGGAATAAATACAACCTATCTCATAACATTCATCGCGGCAATGGCAATGACTCACACTTTTGTGGACTTCATACCAAGCATTTTTCTTGGTTGTCCTGACACAGATACAGAACTATCAATACTTCCAGGACATGAGATGTTAAAGAATGGAGAAGGATTCCAGGCAACCATGCGTACTGCCTATGGTGGGCTCGTCTCTGTTTTTATTCTTATTCTAGTTGCTTTTCCTCTGGCGCTCATAACCTCAAAAGCATATCCTTTTATACAAAGAATAATCCCCTTCATACTTATCCTGGTTTGTGTATTGATGATTCTTTCGGAAAAAAAGAAATTCAGCGCACTTCTTGTTATTGCATTGACCGGAATTCTTGGATATTTTGTTTTGAACCTTAACCTAAAAGAACCTCTCCTGCCTCTTCTGAGCGGACTTTTTGGAAGTTCAATGCTTTTGATAAGTATAAACCAAAACACAAAAATACCAAAACAAAATCTAAAACCTGAAAAGTTCCGTATAAAAGAATTAATTAAACCTGTTTATGGGGCTTTGCTTGCATCTCCTTTGTGTGGATTTCTTCCTGGGCTGGGAGGAGGACAAGCGGCAGTAATAGGAAATCAAGTTTCGAGGGTTGATGAAAAAGATTTCCTTATTCTCCGTGGCGCAGTAAATGTGTTGGTTATGGGATTTTCGTTTGTCTCATTATATAGCATATCAAAGACCAGAACAGGTGCGGCAGTTGCAATACAGTCTCTTCTTGGAACAATGAACTCATCCACATTAATTCTTCTTTTAATTGTCTGCCTCTTTTCTGGAATAATCTCTTTCTTTGTTGTAAAAAAACTTTCAATATGGTTCCTTAAGGTAATGGAAAAGATAAATTACAAATATCTTTCAATAGGAATAATCCTTTTTCTTTCAGGATTGATATTTATTGTATCGGGTCTTGCAGGATTGGCAATTTTTATAATATCAACAGCAACAGGAGTTTATTGCATCCAGCTTAATGTAAAAAAGACTCAGATGATGGGCTGTCTTCTTATCCCAACTATAATATTATACCTTATTTAGTTCAACAATATATTTTAAAATAAAAAAGGCCTAATCTAGAATGAAAAATAAAAAATTAGAAAAAATTGCAAAAGGAGTTGCCCATCCATTTATAAGTTTACTCCCAGATCAAGAATATTTTGTTAAAAAATTAGAGGGATATAATCCAGTAGTAGGAATTTTAGAAAGTTCTACTGCAGAAATTGTATTACCTTTATTATATGCATCTACAAATCCTGATTTAATTGGCTTAACAATTAGCAGTGCTTTAATCCTTGACGGGATATGGAGAAT
>CAZFSJ010000014.1:0-8367 GCA_964521605.1 Candidatus Woesearchaeota archaeon | reverse complement strand
TTTTAATGAAGGTTCTCATGTCCTGAACTCCCTTCATTTCAATCCTGTTTTCTCCCATTATAGAAATATTAACATCCTGTCTTATTGTCCCAATTCCTCTTTTAACCTTACAACTCCTTAAAACATCACCAATATGCAATGCAACCTCTTTTGCCTGTTCAGCGGATTTTATATCAGGAGATGTTGCAATCTCAACCAGAGGTATTCCTAACCTGTCCAGATTCCAATAAACCTTATCTCCTTCATTTTTTACTTTTCTTGCAGCATCCTCTTCAAGACATATTGTGTCAATTCCTACTCTTCCAAAATCAGTTTCAACATATCCATCTCTTGCAATCAGAACTGTCCTTTGAAACCCGGAAGTATTGCTTCCATCAATAACTGTCTTTCTCATTATCTGGGTTACAGGGATTATTTTGCAGTTCAAAAGAAGTGCAATCTGCAAAGCAACTTTCAGTGCTTCCCTATTTATCTCATGCGGAGGTTCTTCATCAAGCTCAATAAGACAGGTATTATCTTTATATCCCTGATAAACAAAAGTCTTTTTCAACCCAGCCTGATATTCTGCTGCCCTGTCCACTTCCCCCGACTCTCCTGCAACAGCATGAAGTTTCCTTTCAACAAAAAAATCAGGTTCATCATTTCTCAGGATGCTCGGGCAATTACAGAATAATTTTTTGCCATCTGCATCCAGCTGCTGGTGTATCTCAAGTCCAGATTTGAAGTTTAGCTTTATATAATTTATATCTGTCATTAAATGGAAAAATAAACAGAATATTTAAAATTATCCAAGAAGATTCTCCTGTATAACTGCAAAATCAATCAATGAGTACTCTTTTTCAATTGCAAATCTTGTAAAGTCCAATATCCTTTTGACATAATCATCTCCAAAAAGCTTCTTTAAATGACCATAATCCATCCCATTATAAAGGGATTTACTCATTTTATCCCTTCCCTTTGAAAAAAGGGTTGGCCCCACGAGAAAATCAAGATGCTTTTTTGGATCCGCAATATTCATAACTTTTCTTATCTTTTCTATCTTTGATTCCTTGCTTTCGCCAGCAGGATAAAAATAATCTCCTCCATATACATGCGCATCTGCAACAGGACAAGAAAGATCTCTTAAGGCTCCCATTAAAGGGTGTACTGAAAGATCAAACGAAGTATCTAAAACATTTACTTCATAATCTTCAACAGGACAAGAGGGATTAAAACAATGAGTGTATATGATTCCATCATTATATTCATTCATCTTTCCACGGATAGTATTTGTATAAGAAGTGTTGCATTTTTTACAAAGAGGAGATACTTCTATTTTATCTTTATTTGAAGTGGGACTTATTATCTTCCTTGACTCTTCATTATCCAAAATATTCTTAAGCCCTTTTCTGTATCTAGAATCTCTTTGTAATTCTGAAAGTTTTCTGATTGAAAAGGGGACTGTCATCTCCTTACTCAATTTTTCCATAAAATCATTTATTTGTACCTCTGCCCTTTCTACAAAAGAGGAATATCCCTTACAGACAAGATCAGGATAATGCTTAACATACTTTTTAGAAGTAGAGTCCCAATCCTGATTATCAGGTCTTTCTAAATCAAGTATAGATATGGTAAGATTAGAAATATGGGGCCCAATTGCATTTGCAGCTTCGGAAGCCAAAGCTAAGGTAAACAAGTTACCAAGATGCACTATTCCTGAAGGCCTTAATCCAAATGCAAGGTTAACATCCTTGTTCTCCTGCAGATATTTATTTGTAAATTCTCCAAAATTAAGGATATCATAAATCCTTTTTCCTTCCATATTCAAGATTATCTTTCATCAATATTTAAATCTTTGTATGTGTTGTTATGTAAAAGTTACAACTAAGAAATAATTAAACTTAAAAAATACTTTTCCATCTTTAAGTTATAATGAAAAAAGATGTGAAGAAAGAAACAGTAAAAAGAGGTATTTTTGACGGACAGACAGTAAATCATCCAAACATACTTCCAAGAACCTTTGGTCAGAGAGCAGCAGACAATCTTACAAAATACGCGGGAAGTTGGGGATTCATAATAACTTTCCTTGTTATACTTGTTCTCTGGATGTTTGCAAATGTGTACGCCTGGATAAACACCTGGGACCCCTATCCATTCATACTTCTAAACCTTGTACTATCATGCATTGCAGCAATACAAGCACCAATAATACTTATGTCTCAGAACAGGCAGTCTCAAAAAGACAGGCAGCGTGCAGAGTACGATTATGCGGTTAACAGGAAAGCTGAAAAAGAAATTGAAGAATTAAAAAAACAGCTTGACAGAATTGAAAGAAAAATAAGGTAAGAATTCAAAAAATCACTCCTCCAATCTTTTGTTAAACTCTCCTGATATATTTTCAAGCATTTTTTCCCTTATTTTTATCTTAGATTTTTTCCATTCATCATGCCCAAGAACCCATCCCAATTTTACAAGGGCAGTTTCTGAAAGCATATCCTCAAGGTATATGACTCCTGCTTCAATTAATTTTCTTCCTGAAGAATACACCAACCCATCAACTCTTCCGTTTATGCACTGAGAAGTTCCACAAAATATCATCCCTTTGCCTGAAAGTTCTTTTATCTTCTTCGCCCATTCAGGAGATGCATTGCCTATCCCACTTAACTCCAAAACAACCCCCCTATACTTTTCCTTAATATAATAGTCTAAAATATCAGGAGACTGTCCCGGATAAAACTTGATTAAAGCAACCTTCTCATCGTATTTGGTGTCTGCTTTAACCTTCTTTCCATTGCTTCTTTTGCTAAAACTTTCCAGAACTTCCAACTTTCCACCAGAAAAAACTCTTGCGATAGAATTTCCATTAATAACCTTAAATGCGTCCCTTCTTGAAGTGTGAAGCTTTCTTACTTTAGTACCAGGCATTACATTACAAAAATTATCTTCTGAATTCGCATGTCCAACCAAAACCACTTCGGCAATATCACTAAGTCCTGCAACTTCAGCAGCACACTGCAGATTAAGTGTTGCATCAGAGCTTGCACGGTCAATACTTCTTTGGCTGTAAGTTAAAACTACGGGTTTGTTTAATTTACCAAGCATAAAACTAAGCGCAGCGGAAGTATAGTGCAAAAAGTCAGTGCCATGAGTGACTATAACCCCCTGAATATTTGAATCATTCAATAATTCAGTGCAGACCTTTGCAATCTTCTGCCAATCTTTTGGGTTCATCTCTTCTGAAAATTTCATAAAGGGAACTTCCACCTTCAATACATTTACTTTTTCAAATATTTCCGGATAAAATCTTAGCAGACTTTCAGGGGTGTCCAAAGGATGAACCCCCCCTGTCTTTGAGTCATATCTGGAAGAAATAGTTCCTCCTGTTATTATCATGGCCACATTTGGTTTTGAGGGGTTATTTTTTACTTCAAATTTTTTTTCTTTTTCGCTGAATTTTTTAAGGACTTTTATCTTTAGCGCATCTTTCCTATTGAAGCCCATATTATACCCATTCCCTAATTTTAGAAGGATAAGTCCCTTTTCACTTTCTGGACTTTCCAGAAGAACCCCTTCATATATTAATTTACCAAAATGCACTTCAATCAAATCTCCGGGTTTTGATGTATTTTCCATATCCAGATAAAAAGAATCACTTATTAAAAACTTAATGATACACTAATAACGGGCCCAGGAGGAATCGAACCTCCATCACCGGGGCCGAAACCCGAAATTCTATCCGTTGAACTATGAGCCCAAATCTACCTTAAATTAAACCCAAAAACCTTTTTATACTTTAATATTTTGAGTTATTCATCATATAGAAGAGGTAAAAATGCCGCTAAAAAAACATCATAAGATAATCCTCGGAGGATTTAGCACAATTGTCATCGTTTTTATGATTGTTACAGGAATACTCCTAAACGGAGCAATTGTAAAACAGCAGATAAATTACAATGATTTGTCAAAAAAAATAACTGACATAAAGACTTCTCAGACAGATACTCAAAGCAAGCTCACTGAACTTACAGAAGCGCTCTCAGAGACCCAGCAATCCTTAGACTTTCTTAACGAATCCGTAAAAATAGAACTTAATGGAATAAAGGCTTCTACGAGCGAAGATTTTTCAGGGATAATAGAAAATTCTCTTGAGTCTGTTGTGACCATAAGAACAGATGTTGGTCAGGGAACTGGTTTCATAATATCAAAAAACGGATACGTTGTTACAAATGCTCATGTGCTTTCAGGAGCAAGAGAGATGTATATTCTTGACTACCAGCAAAACAGGCATTCAGGAGAGTTAATAGGATATAACACTACATTTGATCTCGTTCTTTTAAAAATGTCTGGAAATTATAATTCACTAAATATAGGAAATTCAGATAATGTGCAGGTTGGAGAGAAAGTTATTGCAATAGGAAATCCAATGGGACTTCAGTTTTCAGTATCTGAAGGAATAGTCTCAGGAATAAACAGAGCAGGGGAAAATAATATTGACGCCTATATTCAGACAGATGCTGCATTAAACCCTGGAAACTCAGGAGGACCACTCATTGACAAAGAGGGAGAAGTTATAGGAATAAATAACTTTAAGGTTGGGGGAAGTGAAAACATAGGATTTGCGCTTGAATCAAACTACATAAAACAGATAATAAATCAGATTTATCAGCAGAATTACGGAACCAATTTGATTGAATAATTTTAAATATCCTCTTATTCTAAAATTATAATGGAAAAAAAGAAAGAAGAACAAAAATCAAATGAAGGGATTACAGTAAAAAAAGAAGATAACTTCTCAGAATGGTTTACACAGGCTATTGAAAAAGCAGAATTGATTGATTTAAGGCTTGACGTAAAAGGCTTTACTGTAATAAGACCATGGGCTGCAATGACAATGGAAAACATGTTTGACTATCTTGAAAAGGAACTTCAAAAAAAACACCATCAGCCAACTTTCATGCCTTCCGTAATACCAAAAGAGAATCTTATGAAAGAATCAGAACACGTTCAGGGATTCACTCCCGAAGTATTCTGGTTAAAGAATACCGGAGATTCCGGAGACAAAGAACTTGCTCTAAGACCAACTTCAGAAACGCTTTATACTCCAATGTTCAAGCTATGGGTAAGTGGACATAGAGACCTTCCACTAAAATTGTACCAAAGAGGTTCTGTCTTTAGACTTGATACAAAAGCCACCCGCCCATTGATACGTGGAAGAGAATTTATATGGATTGAGTGCCATGATGCCTTTGCAACAAAAGCAGAGGCAGAAGCACAAGTTCAGGAAGATATTGATACAACTGAAAAGGTGATGCATCAGATTTACGGCATTCCTTTTCTTCCAATGAAAAGACCAGAATGGGATAAATTTGCAGGAGCAGAATATACCGTAGGTTCAGATTGCTTCATGCCAGATGGAAAACTTATCCAGCAACCATCAACACACTTGATGGGCCAGAAATTCTCAAAAGCGTTTGACGCAAAATTCAAGAACAAAGAAGAAAAAGAGGAATATCTCTGGACAACTGCCTATGGTCCTGCCGTATCGAGAATACTTGCTTCTGTTATTGCAACCCATGGGGATGATTCTGGATTAATATTGCCCTATGCAATCTCTCCCCTACAGGTTATAATAATTCCAATATTCAACGCGCAAAATAAATCAAAGGTCCTTAAAAAATCAAAAGAAATACTTGAAAAACTTCAAAAGGAATCCATACGTGCAGATATTGATGAACGTGATTATAAACGTCCAGGAGAAAAGTATAATATATGGGAACTGAAAGGGGTTCCATTCAGAATAGAACTTGGAGAAAAGGAGCTTGAAAAAGAAGAATTCGTTCTTTTCACAAGAGATACAAAGAAAAAAGAGAAAATTAAATTAAAAAATATCAAAACAATTCCAAAATTAGGACAGGAATTTGACAAAAGACTCAAAGAAAAGGCAGATGGATTAATGAAAAATAAAATAGTGGACTGTACGACAAAAAAAGAACTTAAAGATGCTCTTTCTTCAGGAAAACTTGCAAGAATTAATTTCTGCTCTACTGACAAAGAAGGCGTTCCCTGTGCGGATATAATAGAAAGAGAATTGTCTGGAAATGTCAGAGGAACTCTTGCAAACGAAAATGAAACACCCGGCAAATCTTCTAAATGTATGTTCTGTGGAAAACCTGCAACAAAGGTAGTTTACGTTGGAAGAAGTTACTGATGCATTTTGTATACTAGCCCCTACAGGTTTCTTTTCAAAATAATCCTCCTTTCTCATTCACAATTTATGCAGTTGTTAAGCTCGTCCTCAAGCTCAAGAGTAAATGCTATGAGCCCGCTTAACTCCTGTTCCACCAGTTTTTGTTCCATTTTTTCTTTGCTCTTTTCCATTTTCCATGAAAACAGAACTCAGATTAATTCATTGCCTATCCAAATCTAGAAAGAATCCATACCTCAATTCAATCCAGACCAGAAGGGAGAATTAAATTGAGTCTAGTTTAATAATGAAAGTATAAACTAAACAGGAATCGACATTCAGTATCATCCTATTCAGCCATTCTCTCATACTTTTTATAAGGATACGAAGTTTATAAATATTTATATCTACTCACAGATACGCACAATTTCAGGCTAAAAAAGTCCTTATTCTCTTCTTGTGAAAAGAACTCTTCATTAAATGCTTTAAGTGCGCCCCAACAGCGTTCTCATGTCCCCCGCCTGTTGCATTCTCAAGACCATCTATTGCTTTCAGAATTACCTTCTTTATGTTCTTCCCTCTTCCTGAAACATTAACCCTAAATCCTTTAGCATACACAACAACTATGAATTTATCAGGAAAAAGATATTTGAGACCATTTGCAATGTCCGAGCTCATACTTGTGTCACCCTCATACCTAAAAAAAAGAAGCTTATTCGAAGTTGCCGATTTCTTTGCCTTTGCAATTATTTTCTGATATTTCTTCTCAATTTCCTGAAATCTTCTGTGCATAGTCTTATTCTTGTTGTTCTCTTCAAGAAAATCAGAAGGTCCTCTGCATGTTCCAATGAACTTTATCATACTCACCACGTTGCTTATCTTATCCTTAAGTGCAAATCCAAGTATTCTTGCTATCTTTCCTATCTCACTTCCATAAAATATATCAAAAGCATCACTGGAATCTTTGCATAAATCAGGGAAATTTTCCATGAATTCTCCGTAAAAATCAGGAACAAAATTATCAGATATGCATCCCACAACCCCCAGCCACATATCCTCTTTTTTATTTGTTATTTTATAACACATATAAGTCACCGGCTCGTTGCTTTTCTCGTCCGCATAAAGAGGATTGTAATAATTACTTGTCCCCGATATCTTGCTAAGGTCTGTCTCATGATGATCTATCCAGACAATAGGAATGTTCCTTTTCTCAACCTCCTCAATAAATTCTTCTGACACTTCTGGCTTGTCAAGTATGAATATATAGTCAGAATTGAATTCTTCCACTTTCCTAAAATAATCTTTTGTAAGAGAAGGAGACGTCTTTATGGGAAAACCTTTACCACGACCAATGAATCTCTGCAAAAGCAGGAAACTGCATAACCCGTCCTGATCATTGTCAAAGAAGAAAACGGGATTTTGAGCATTATTCAGATGATCTTTTATCTCTTCTATTTGTTTTGTATTCAACATTTTATATTGATTTTCCCATACTAAGCTTTTCCTTAAGACTATATATTTCTTCCTTAAAAAAGGCCAGCATACCTTCATTCTGAAATATCTTCAGAAGCTCTTCATCGCTTGCAAGAAGGACTTTGTCCAAGAAATGAAAATTCCCCACAAGGGAGCTTATGTACCTTTCAAGTATGTTTGTCTTGCTAAGTATTCTCAACCCCTTTGGAGATATTTGTTTGTCATGCAATTCCTCAAACAACATTCTGGAAATATTGAAAGGCTCAAGAAGAAAATCAAAATCCATCTTTTCTAGAACTTTCTCAGCATAGGAATAATTCGCTCCAAAATAATCTCTTAAAAGTAATTCCTCTTCTTTATCAAGACCATTGGTAAGATCCTTAAGACTCATGCTTACTATTGACCCTTCCCTCCCAAGCTCAATGAGATATCTTTTAACAGTTTCGGAAATTCTTTTTATTATCTCAAACCTTTGTATAACCACGCAGACATCTTTAACGGTTACTATCCTTTGCAATTCCATAAGATTAAGGTTTGTGATTGCTTCATTAAAGCTTTCTCTCTGTTTTTCTAATATTTGTAAAGTCTCAGCTGCCCTTCTCAATATCTCAGAGCTATCCTTCAGTTCATATCTCTTATCTCCCTGATACAAAGTTATTTTCTTTTTTCTTTCAGAAATTGCAATAACTATTGCGCCTGTCTCTTTTGCTGTCCTCTCGGCAGATTTATGT
>CAZFSJ010000013.1:0-8465 GCA_964521605.1 Candidatus Woesearchaeota archaeon | reverse complement strand
TGTATTATAAGAGGATACAAATATTATTAAATATCTTTTTTATTGAAAATTTATGACAAACTTGGTGGATAGGTTATTATCAAAGAAAAGCGTTACACTCTCAAGAACAAAGGGAATGCCTCTTCCTGAAGAAGAAGGAGAGCAATTATATGATCGCGTAGAGGCTAATATATTGAAAGGTGAAATAAATAATGTTATTGTCATTACTCTTTGTAAAGAAGCAGAAAAAACAGATAAATCAAAAGAGTGTGAGATATATGATGAAGAAGAAATGTACAGGCTTCCATACACAGAAGACAAAGAATTATTAACAAGAATGTTGAAACTTGTTAAAAAGCAATCTCATTCATATAATGCCAACAGAGTTTAATTATTTTTCAAAAGGAACAAATTTACCATGATATTTTTCTTCAAATTTATTCATTTCTGTTCTTTTGATTACAGGATTCCAATCCTTTAGGACACCATAATCTGTCTCTGCAATTAAAGGTGTATCAGCAAGAAAAAAACCCCTCCAATGAAGAAATAATTCTAGTGGATAAAACTTTTGGATAAATAATCACATCATAATTATTTTCATCTTCAGGAAAATTTGTGCTTTCATTATCATAAAATTTTCCATAAATATAAACATGTTTTTCCAAACTTATCTTCGCCCATCTTACTCCTCCTTATCTTTAACACCGCCAGCAGTCACATAATAAACAACTTCATTGTCAGGAAGGTTTGGGGAATCAATAAGCTTTGCAACTCTGCTTCCCTGTTTTCCTCTTCTTAAATATAATCTGTAGGTGCTTGCGTGTCCCACAATGTTTCCTCCAATTGCAGTTGTTGGGTCTCCAAACATCTGTGCAGGGTTTGCCATTACCTGGTTGGTTACATAAACCGCAAGGTTATATGTTTCTGCCAGCTTCATAAGGTCATGCATATATCTGTTAAGTTTCTGCTGTCTGTCAGCAAGCTGTCCTCTTCCGGAAAATTCAGCCCTGAAATGGGCAGTCAGTGAATCAATTATAAGCAGCTTTATTGGTTCTCCTGCTTTTATCATTTCGTTGACTTTTTCAAGAAGAAGCATCTGATGATCCGAATTAAAAGCACGTGCAACAAATATGTTTTTTAATACTTTTTCCGAATTTGCCCCAAGACCTTCTGCAATCTGTTTTATCCTTGCGGGTCTGAAAGTACCCTCTGTGTCTATGAATACACATTTTCCATTAGCACCTCCCTGCTCAACTGGCAACTGAGTTCTTACTGCCAGAGTCAATCCCAACTGAGTCTTACCACTTCCATAAGCGCCAAAAGCTTCCGTTATTGATCTGCTTTCAATTCCTCTTCCACCCAAAAGTTCATCAAAACCCTTGCTTCCTGTAGAAATATAAGCTACATTTGACCTCTTTTCTGCAAATTCAAGCCCGTCCTGAAATCCAAGATCAAGCATATCACGTGCAGCCTGTATTGCCTTTCTTGCAACAGCAGGACTCACCCCAGACATATCAGATATTGAAGCAGGACTTGCTACAGCGAGAGACATCAAATCAAAAATACCTCCACTTTCCAGCTTTGCGGCAACAGCGGGACCAATACCTGGAAGATCGAGAAGAGTTAAATCCTTATCTCCTTTTTTCTTTGATTTTTTATCCTCTTTTTCCTCTTCATCTATTTCATCTTTTTTTATCGCCATATCAACTCAAAACTCATTCAGTTTATAAAGATTGTTCGTGTAATAAATATATATTAAAGATACTCCAAAAATATCCCATATTGACTCAAAACGTTAATTATTTCTCAAGTTGTGAAAGAAGTTCATCAAGATTTACATCTTTCACAGAATCTATTATAAATTCCTCATTATTGAAGAAATTGTTTTTCCTCACATTACCTGAGAATATGAACTCTCTTCCAAGCATGTCTTCCACCTGAAAAGAAATTCTCTCAGGGTCATCAAGATTCTTGAGTCCTATTGAAGAAAGATTTTCATTGAACAGAACAGCACGTATTGATTCTGTGCCGTCATCAATCACAACGTTTATGAGAGCTCTTCTTTCCGAAGGCATTCCCTGCTCTTTTTCGTTTTCAGTCATTTTTCTCCCTGTTTCCTTGCTAACTTCAAAAAATCTTGGCTGAAAAGACTGCACAATAAATGCTCTCACAGAAAGTTGGTCACCTATCCTGAAATCGGCAATCTTTTTCTCTTTTACAATCTTATCTCTCCTTACGTTTTCCACAGGCTTTGCGCTTTTCTTAAATTCAGAAAAACTTCCCAAATGCATCTCATTCTCTCTCATAGACGCGTTTCCAATCTCAACGACATCTTCCTCTTTTATCTCTCCTCTCTCTACCAAGGATATATGATTAGTATCCCATAGGACAACTTTAATATTTGAAGTCTCATCAGCAAGAACAAAATTCAGAACTTTTCCCTCTTCTCCCTTTTGAGTCTTGAAGGACCTCACAGGAGAAAGAGTTATTATCTTTCCTATTATGTTAACTTTTCTCATTCCCGGAAGAAGCTCATCTATTTTAAGCTGCTCATTTTCAAAGTTTATTCCAAGCTCAGCGGCAACAATCTGCGCAGCCCCTTCCTGACTTATAAGCCCTGACAATTTTGCTCTTTTAGCTTCTATCTTCCTGTTTACCTCATCGACTGTAAGTCCGGAATGCTTTGAAATCCGTTCAATAATTTTATCATAGTTACCAAAGACCATACCCAAAAAAATTTACCATATTTTATAAGTATTTTGATACTTAAAATAAAAACAACACTTCTCAAAATGTTTATAAAGCTGTATTTTTACACTAGATTATGACAGGAATAAATGGAGTAAAATACAAGCTCATGCCAGTTTCTCCAGAGGTTGATTTAGGTGCAATAGAAGAGGCTGCAAAGAAGATTGTGGAAGAGTTTGGAGGAAACAATAAAGAATACACAATTGAACCAGTGGCATTTGGACTGAAGGCAGTTATAGTGTTCTTTTTCTATTCTGATGACAAAGATATAGACAGCATGGAAGACAAACTTGCACACATACCTAATGTGGCTTCTGCACAACTTATTGATATGCGTAAAATTGCATAAGACTTATTAATAAGTATTTCTTTATCAGACAATGGACCTAACTCAGGAGCAGATTGAAAGTTTTAAGAAACAAATAATCCAGCAGATAGAAACAACTTTCCCTGAGGACAGGAAAGCATCTTCAATAGACCAAGTCAACTCAATGGGAAATGAAGAATTTATTGAATTTCTTAAAAAAAATAATCTTATAAAAGCTGATTCAGAAAACACCCCCTCTTCTCAAAATCAGGGTCAAAACCCATTCAGAATGATAATAGAAGGAAAAATTCCTTCATATGTCATAGAAGAAAACAAAACAGGAATGGCAGTACTTGAGATAAATCCCATATCAAAAGGACACACCATAATTATCCCAAAAAAGGAGGTATCAAGACAGGAAAAGATACCCAAATCTGCATTCACTCTTGCAAAAAACATTTCTAAGAGGATTGAAAAAACCCTCAACCCAAAAAATATTTTAATTGTACCATCAAATATCCTTGGAGAGTTTATAATAAACCTTCTTCCGGTATATTCTGATGAATCTCTTGAATCTCCCAGAAAAAAAGCGGAAGAAGAAGAACTATTAAGTGTGAAAAATCTTATTGAAAAAAAACCAAAACCAAAAGTAGTAAAGAGACCTCAAACAAAGAAGATAAAAGAAACAACCCCCTGGTTTCCAAAAAGAATACCCTAAAGCTGCCTTCTCAATTTATAGGAAAACATTTACAGGAAAGAGATTCCTTTTATGAAAACATAAATTAATGCTATATAACTTATAAGAAACACCGGACTAAATGGTATGCCTTGCCTTATCATTACCTGCCTTTTTTTCTTTTTAAGAAAATTTATTTCCTCCTTGCTAAGTCCGCTCCATCTTGCCTTTATCAGCTTTTTCCCAATTTTTACGTCTTTATATAACCAGTCCCCTTCTGTAAGTTCCTTTGCATTGACTTTTTTTATCATGCAACCCTCATCAATAGATTTTGCTGAAAAATATACATAGGGAGACAAAGCAACCAATATACCCATATAAAACAAAAAGGGTTCCAGAAAAAATGCAAGCACCACCAGCACAATCCCTCCCATGAGAGAAAAGTTGAAATAATTTTTGCTTTCCCTGAACTCTCTTGAAAATTCTTTTACGAATGCTTTTTTGTTTCCTATCCCAAGACTAACACTCATTATAATTCCGTAAAATGCCCCTGCAATAAGAAAGAAAACAAAAAATACAAGGAAAGTGTTAATGTTTATCGTGAAAATATCTGAGAATGGAAGCACTGCTCCCAACCCAATCATGAGTTTTGCATCTCCTCCCGCAAACACCTTTCCATAATAAAGAAGATTTCCTAGAACAAGGAATATTCCAAAACCTATTATCCCCTGGACAAAAAATGCAAAATTGTCTGAACTAAAAAGAGAATAAAAAAATCTGAAACCAAGCGCAAAGATTACAAGAGAAAAATTAAGCCAGTTTGCAATCTCCCTTTTTCTGATATCCTGCACAACTGCAAAAAGTATCCATATTCCCCCTAAAACGAGAAGAAAAACCCCTTCCATCACCATGAATGAAAATAGCAAGATTGATTTATAAATTTACTTAAAAATTATTTCTTAAGCTCCACCCCTCTGAACTTTCCCCCTTTCTTATAGGGGTGTTTCTTCTTCTCCCTTTTCTTATCTTTTCTTTTGTTTCTTCTTTCAGAATCAGCGTGACTTGACATATTATACTCTCCACACAAAACATAAATTTAATTAAGAACAAAGATTAGGACACGCTTCTATGCCATATCCTCTTGAGGTGTAAACAGTCTGCGTAGATAACTGCTGACATGTTGCATCAAACTTATCGTTTGTTCCGTCCTTGACCGTTCTTGTTACACTGCAGAAATCATACTGTGCACCCGTAGCGCAATAGGAAGCGCACGAATTCTTAAGAGTATCTAAGTTAGTTGTACTAACCCAAGGAGCCAGTTTACTCCATCCCAGAGTAAAACCAAGAACAAGAACGACGAGTATAACAAGTCCCAAAATAAGCAAAATAACAGTACTTATGCTCATACCCTGTGCTTTTTTATTCACCATCTTTTTTACCTTATGGTTTATTTAGTTAAATCTTATTTAAAAATCTTTCTTTTAATCTCTAAACATGTAAGTGTTGTTTTTAGGGACGGGTGTATTCCACAGAAAATACGATTTTTTTCCTAAACCAATCAAAACTCAACCCAGGAGAGAATTTTGTGACTTTCTCTTCAAGATAAAGATGGGGCAAATTGTGTGATTCTATCTGAATATTTGCATTATCCAGAACATCTAATCCAACCATTGCTTTCTGCAGCTGAGATGAAGAATAAACAAAACTTAATAATGCAAGAGTGCACACTCCAAAAACCCCTATAACAAGAATTGTTACGGGAATGTCTCCTTTTCTATTCAACTTCCTTTTATTATTAAACATATTATCCATTTTCATCTGCTCCCTCCTGAGATATCCATCTCTCTATTGTATTTTTATTGCTTGGAATTAAGCTTAACGCCATCTGGGTCTTTATGTCTATCCTGTCAGAGGAGATTCCCTGTCCCAACTTAAAATTGATGTGTATATTCTTAGTTTTTGCCATCAAAGTCGAAGCGTAAATAAAGATAAAGAGTATAACTATAAGAAGTATTGTGGCGATTACCCATGTCATTGTTTCACCCACCTGCCCTTTTTTGTTAAAATTATTTCTTGACATTTTTGTCTGATTTACCTATTACAGAAAATATTTTAATAAGATATTGATCCCCCTTGTTATTAACGCTATAAAATCTTTCTTCCCTACACACAGCAAGTTTGACATAATCTTTCCCATTTTCTTTCTTTATGAAACAATCGGGCTTCAGGTTTGTATTTCCATAACTAAAATTAAATGCCGGGTTAAGAGTATCAGTCACTTTGTAAAAATAAACTTCATAAAAATATTGAGGTTCATTAATATCTCCATATCCGTCTTCCACATTAAAGGTTATTCCGCATCTGTTTGTAAAATCCTCGCCCGATGCAATCTTGAAAATATCTCCATTCAAAATATTGTTGCTTATTACCCCTTTGTTTGATATGCAGTCTGCTATTTTTTCTGCAAAAAGGGTTGATTCTATTTCTCTTATATCATATGGGGCCCCATAATAAACCAAGACCATCGCAATTACTCCTCCTGCAACTAGAGTTAATACTAAAAACCAGTAGAGAGAAAGGAGTTTATCCGTGCCTTTTTTATTTTTAGACATCATTTGATTCCCCCTTTGCCTGCTATAACAAATTTTACCATGCCAGTATATTCTCCTCTGTTGTCTTTCAATGCAGAAGAAGAGACAGAAACGTCATTGAAAAAAGCGTAGCTATACCCTCCCCTCTCACTCAGTTTTACCTGAACAATATTTCCCGTTATCCTGACTGCGCTGTTAAAATCTATTCCGTTCTTGTCTGCCAGTTTCAATCCTTTTTCCATATTCAACTGTAAGGTCATTCCAGGTTTCGCAGAATCAATAAGCATTGCAATCCCCTTTGAGTACGTTTCCTCCAGAACGATTGCCCCGCTCCCCTGTTTAAGCAAGAATACAACAAGTATTGAAAGAAATAGAAGGTTAAGTATTATAAAAACAAGATTTTCAATAAGGATTGTCCCTCTCTTTTTCATAAAAAAAATATGCAAACTTCATTAATAAAATTATCTAACTTGAAGTAAGAATATCTTTGCATCCTAATCTGTCAAACGCTTCTGCGTTTGCTTCTATTATTACCGGCCTTAGGAATTCTTTATCAACTCCCTCTCCTTTTATTGTGGTTCCCACAAGATATCCCGCTCCCCCGCCTGCTGCTGCAGAAACTATCACTGCAGTTATTCCCAGTGAAGCTCCTCCTGTAAAGGGTGCTGCCAAACAACCCACAACCGCTGCTGCTGCACCCACTCCAGACCATTTCCATACTCCAACAACGCTGTTTATTCCCATCATCACGAAATAAGGTCTGTTGAAACTTAAGGTTCCAAAATCAACGTTCTGTCTGGATATTGCGTTTTGGAAACTTGAGAAAGTGCTATAGCTTGTAAGGTATTCTAAATAACTCTCCCCACCATCAGACCTGTTTATGTTTTCAATAGCGGAATAAAAATCTTTTTGGTCTATCTTTCCATTTATTCCGTCTATCTTGTTCAGGCTATTATCAAATACTATCTGAGAACATATTGAACAATAAAGATTAGGTTTAAGCGAGTTTCCTACGTAATCCACTCTTCCCTCCCCAAACATCCACCAGCAATCAGCCATTTTTTTTGCAATCTCGGTATACAATTCCCGTTTTGTTTTGACTTTTATTATATCTGGGTTTGTCATTCCTTCACAAGACCCATCCTGGCTTATACATACATACGTCCTTGAACATTGCAAAGGAGTTGCAGCGTCCGGAAGAGGGCTTGCTCTCAGAATAACTGAATTGTGGCAAATGTCTTCATCAGATTCTTTTCCAAGGTCAAGCCTAAATAGTAAAAAAAGTATTACTATAAAACTTATTAGAAGTATTATCAATAAAACTATCTGCTGTGTTGATATCTCCCCTTTTTTAAATCTCATTTTTCTATGCAACCCCCACCTTCTTTAACATCATTATAATCCCCGTAATTGCAATTCCAAGAAAGACTATCCAGATTAAATATTTTATGAATTCGTCAAAGCTCATTTTTTCTCCTCCACAAATATTCTTCCATTCTGGTTCTTAATGTTTATAAAAAGAAGATTGCTTGCCCCTCTTATCTTAAGGTCTATAGTTGAAGAAGCAAGATTCTTCATTGGCAGACAGGCACCATCACTATCACACTTCTTTGTCTGCGAAGTTATAAACTCAACAAGAGATTTCTTACACACGCATACGCAGTTTGTATTAAGGCAGGAATTTGGTTTTTCTTGTCCAACAAAGGTATAGATGTGCCATCCAGAAGGGTCAGGAATGTCCTGGCTTTGTGATTCTCCTTCATTCAGAGATGAACTTATCTCCCTTATCTTTCCTATGTCCCCCTTTGCTGCTTCCATTTTCTTATCTATTGTGCTTGCATTATATATTGCCATTATAATGTACACTAGAAATATTATACATATTAATGCGACAATCATTTTCAAAGTTTCTTCAGCAAGAAGAAAACCTTTTTTTCCTTTTCTCACTTTCATCATGTTGATTAAAATAAAGCCATAATAAGTTTAGCCGTGGCGTTCCCCCCAAAATTATTGAAAGTATCCCTAAATTGGTTTGCAAAAAAGTAATATGCCCCATATGCCACAGCAGCAACAACAAGAATACCTAAAACTATCTTTATGATGTTTTATTCTGTAAGTTCCATTTTATATCCTAAATATTCCTTTTATTTGGTCATTAAGAGAA
>CAZFSJ010000012.1:0-8552 GCA_964521605.1 Candidatus Woesearchaeota archaeon | reverse complement strand
TTTATCCTCTTCAAACGGATTCAGAACAATTAGAGCAAACATAGGACCCAATGTTTTTCATGTAAGTTCTTTTGATTCACTGGAAGGCATTGCTAAGGAAGGCATTAAATTAGTGCCAGGAGATAAAGACCAGTCCAATCTTATCTCTCCTAAGAAAGCTGTTTTTTTGTGCAAAAGTCCAAGTTACGCAGCTTGCATCTGTGGCAGAGCACAGAATTTAGATAATCAGGTCGTTTTAGAAATTAAAAAGGATGATTTAAATTTATATAAAATAAATTCAATGGGGCATGATTCTGGTTTGGTTAAAGAAGAAGGGGACTTGAATGGTCAGCTTGGTTCCTATAGCCCAATTAAACCAGGCTCAATTGTAAGAGTTTATTTGAAAGATCACAAAGACCAGGATATTCCAGATTTCTTCAGAGATAAGTATGTTGGGATAAATCCAAACCTTCCATGTGAATTAAATCAAAAAAGCAAAAATACCTGGACAAGAGCAATAGCTGAATCAAGAAGTAAATAATTTATATTATTCATAAGAACTCTAATTAAACCCTTCCAATATAAAATAGAACCCTCTTGCATAAAGTTTTTAAATGAAAATATTTTCATAGGTAACATGATAACTTGTTCTACAGAAGAAGTTAACTTCAAAGATAGACTTTTTGGAGATAACATAATAATGACGATGTATGGCGTTGACAAAAAAATCGCAGAGGACATCTTTAGCGAAGCTTATGAATATGCACTTAAACTACAAAAAATCTTTAATTTCTATGACAGGGATAGCGAACTCTCAAAATTGAACACAAAAAGGGATATGAAAGTTTCTGACGATTTGCTTAATGTCCTAAAGAAAGCAATTGAATTTTCAGAATTGACCCTGGGAAAATATGACGTGGTTCTAGGAAAAAATGTCCTTGAAAGAAAATCAGGAAATCCAATAACAAAACTTTCATGTTCCTATAAAGATATTTCATTGAATGAAGATGAAAGGAATATAACCCTAAACAATCCTGATGTGTTGATAGACCTGGGAAGCATCGCCAAAGGGTATATTGGAGACAGGCTTGCAGAATTTTTAAAAGAAAAAGGGATAGAGAACTTCCTTATTGATGCACGTGGAGATATAATTGCCTCAGGAAGCATGCAGCATAACATAGGTATTCAGCATCCAAGAGATAAATCCAAAATGTTCTCTTCAATCAAATTAAAAAACCAGGCAGTTGCAACTTCAGGAGATTATAATCAGTTTGACAAATCTCCCTATAGCTCACACATACTTAATCAAAATGATTCAATATCAATAACGGTCATTGCCCCAACTCTTGAAGAGGCAGATATTTATGCAACAGCGCTGTTTGTATCTGATTATAAAACAAGAGCAAATATGCTTAAAAATAACAAAGACATAAAGGTTCTTATTATAAAAAAGAATCTTGATAAAGTAAATTATAACAATTTTGAGGAGGTAAAAGATGGCAAATAGACTGAAGAAGTTTTTGGGATGGACATCTCTTATAGTCCTTGCTCTTATACCTGTCATTCTTCTTTTCACGCTTGGTCCTGAAGCAGGTGAGATGCAGGGTTACTCTTCAATAACACATACTCTTGGAGAAATTTTCGGGCTCGTTGGAATGACTCTTTTTGCCCTAACTTTTATACTTTCAACAAGAATAAATTTTATAGAGGATATTTTTGGAGGGCTTGATAAGGTATATACAGTGCATGGGATACTTGGAGGTGTTGCACTAATGCTTGTGCTATTTCATCCAATACTTCTTGTGCTTAAATTTATTCCTTCCAATATAAGTCTTGCAGCCTCCTATCTTCTTCCAAGCTCCTACTGGTCTGTAAACTTCGGAATAATTGCGCTCCTAGGGCTAATCCTTCTTATAGCGGTGACTCTATTTTCAAAGATAAAATATAACAAATGGAAGTTTTCTCATGAATTTCTTGGGTTAGTGTTTATATTTGCGGTATTCCACATATTCCTTGTTAGAGGAGTTGCCTCACGAGATAATATATTCAATGGATATTATTTATACGCCGCAATTGTATCCCTAATAGGTCTTGGAGCTTTTGCCTACAGTCTTTTTATAAAAAACAGATTCATAAAAAATGCAGTCTATAGGATAAAGAATATAGAACAGAAAAAAGATGTATTCACAATAGAGATGATTCCTGATCACAAGCCAATAAGTTATAAATCAGGGCAGTTCATTTATGTTAGATTCTACAATGAGAGAATATCAGACGAAGCACATCCATTTTCAATAGCTTCAAAATCAGATTCCCCTGTAATAAAGATAATAGTAAAAAAATTAGGGGATTATACAGGAAGACTTGAACATCTAAAGATGGGGGACAAAGTCTCAATAGAGGGGCCCTATGGAAGATTCAATTGTGACCTCAAGAAGAAAAATGAGGAGCAGGTATGGATTGCAGGAGGAATTGGTATAACCCCTTTTATTGGAATGTTTGAGGATCTTGAGAATTGCCCAGTAAAAGTTGATTTATATCATTCTGTGAAACACGAATCGGACTTCATAAATAATAAAGAACTCTCTGAAGAAAATAATAAAAGCAAAAACTTCAGATTTATACCCTGGAATTCCCATGAAAGAGGATATCTTACTGCAGAACACATATCTAAAATAAGTGGAAACCTGAAAGGAAAAAGTTTTTACATATGCGGACCAGAAGCTTTCAAAAACTCCATTATAAGGGGGCTAATCAAAGCAGGAGTAAATTCAGATAATATACATGAGGAGGCTTTTGGATTCAGATGAGGTTCAGAGGATTAAGGATTGGTCTCTCAATATTCCTTTTACTTGCGGCGTTTCTGGCAGGAAGCATAATTCTTTTTGGACTTATAAGCGTGAAATCCAATCTAATAATCCTATATTTTACATTTGTTCTTTCTGTAATTTTAGTGTTTGTTTATTCATCAAGAGAAAGATTCAATAAAAAGGATGTTGGTTTTGTATTGATTGCAGCAATACTTATAGCAGGTTTTGCAGCCTATTCTGCAGAGGCAGGAAAGACGTATTTTGACAGAAATTATCAATTTGCAGCAAATAACTCAGAATTGTTATACCAGATTGACTCTCTGACTCAGACAAATCAGGATTCTTTGGTTTATATAGACTATCTTAGGGAACAGATAATCTCAGTACACTCTGACTCTCTTCAGCTTCAAAAGGCTATTGATTCAATAAAAGCTTCAACTTCCCAGCAAACCACTGATAACGCCACAGTTAATCAGGCACCAGTAATAATACTTCATAGAGAAGAGGAGGATGAAAATGACTAAAATATCAAAAAAGAGCATACTTCTTGTAACAATCTTTGTAATAGGATTTTTGATACTTTCAAGAATATATCTTGCAAATAAAGTTTCAAATACAGACGCTCTTTTGGTTGATTATACCCAAAGACAACAGGAACTTCTCAATCAGCAACATCAGCTTCAGGACATGATTATTGATCTTAACAAGACCCTTCAGAGTGAAATAAGCACACAAAAGGATCTTTCCAGTCAATTAGCATCAATTACAGGACAATCCACTACAAGCTCCGGCTCTTCAACAACCCCTCTTCCAAACACACCTCCACAGACAACTACCACAACAACTCCTGTGACAAGGGCTTCTTAGATTTTCAAAACAATTAAATAAAACCTCTGCTTTGATATTTGATGGGAAAAGCTGAGCTAATTCAAAGTTTAAGAAGCAAAGGATTTCACGAACGTATAGTAAACGCCTTTGAAAAAATAAGAAGGGAGGATTTCATTCCAGAGAATTTTAAGGGGATGGCCTATGAAGACATTGCCCTTCCTCTTACACCCGACCAGACAATCTCCCAGCCTTCCACAATAGCACTTACCTTATCTATGCTTAAACTTAAGGAAAACAAGAAAGTACTTGAAATAGGTTCTGGATGTGGGTATGTTCTTGCACTTATGTCTGAGATTGTTGGAGAAAAAGGAAAAGTGTGTGGAGTTGAGATAGTAAAAGATATTGCAGACAACTGCATTGAGCTCCTAAAAGATTACAAGAATATAACCGTATATAACAGGAATGGAAAGACAATGTCAGAGGAGGCCCCATTTGACAGAATACTCATAAGTGCTGCCCTTCAAAGCATACCTAAAGAGATATCAGACCAGCTTGCGGAAAATGGGACAATTGTTGCACCAATAGGTCCAAGATTCATGCAGACACTTACTTCAATGAAAAAGACAGGAGATAAGCTTGTCATTGAAAAAGAAATTCCTGGATTTATATTTGTACCCTTTGTGGATTAATTTTTCTCTTACTTCTTCCTGAACCATTCAATAAGGAAAAGTATTCCTATAAGTAATGCAGGACCAGTTATTATTAATACTCCCCAGAGCAAACGCCTAGCCAATATGGCATAAATCAATCCTGCAAGAATAAATGTAATTCCCCCAACAATTTCGTATTTCTTCCAGGAAAGAATGAGCGCAACCAGCAAAATAAGTGAAGGTATATTATGTATTATCAATCCCAAAATAGTCCCCCAGAATCCAAGATGCATATCAAAAATGTCAAGAGACAGCATCCCCAAAAGAGATATGAAAACAATTGCAAATATCCTTGTGAATAAATATAACCCTCTATTTCTTTTCCTAATCCTCTTTTTTGACATCCTAAATGCGGAGTCAAAGAAAGTTTAAATAATTACCCCTTATCATTCACACACTCTATCACGCATCTTTTCATTTCTTGGATCAACCCATCCTGAAGGTATTGATATAACTGCTCCGGTTATTGGAACCTGTCTTACAAGATTATTTCCATTGCAGTAGATTTCATAATCCTGACATTGAGTCTCATTGCATATTGCTTTTGTCCATGAATGGGTATATTCAGGAGTGAATTTTGCATTGGATGAACTATCTCTAACGGCGTAACCAGACAGGTTAAATGGTATAAAAACCAATACTAAAACTAATGCAACTACTATGAGTCCAAGTGCAATCTTTATGAGGGTCTTTATGTTATCCATTTTGCAAACCCCTTTTCCTTATATACAAATCTTTTTCTCTTAAATACCCTCTTTTATCCATGAATTTATCTATCTCATCATCCCATGCCCCATTATTATAAAGCTTAATCATTCTCTGCCCATACATCTCTCCTTTACCGTCAAGTATGTCATAAACAAAATCTTTTATATTTTTAATCCCAATCTTTTTCTGATATTCAGAAGGCATTCCTCTAATCTTCATTTCAAGCTCATTTTCAGGAAAATCAACAAAGATACCGGTCATATTTGCACATAATTCCTCAGGAGTCTTTTTTGTCTTTGCAAGCCCCGCTTTTTTTCTGAGATAATCTCTAAAATAATCTGCTCTTTCTTTTGCATCCTCTTTTTTTTTAACGGCCCTTTTCATTTAACGCTGTTCTCCAGGGAGAATTTTTCTATTGCCTCTTCCATCTGTTCTAAAGAGGGTTTGAGAATCTCTACTGGAAGTCCGTACTTGGCAGCAATCTTTACAGAATCTTGATGAGTCTCTGCACTGGAATATATTCTTCCCATCTCAAATTCATCAAAAGTTCTGCGTTCATTCATCATTTCTTTCTTTATTTTTTCTATCCTGTTAAATTCTTTCATCTGTTTTGGAGTCCATGCTCCTGTAGAAAATCCTCCAATAAAATACAGAACAAGCAAACCTCCCGCGAGGGTTTTACCCGTATTTAAAAGGTATCTCCCACCATTCTCTTTTACACCATAATTATTGTCTTCTGCCATTTTATATCATCCCTCTATCCTGATTTTGTATTTAAATATTATTATAAAAAATAAAATTAAAATGAAGAAAAGAAAGTTACTAAATAAAAAATAAAAAAAAGAAAAAATGGATTTAGTAGTAACTTTCTCCGAATTCTTCAGTTTTCTGTGGTTTCCTTCCTATTAATACAATCAACACTACAAGCAATACCAAAAAGATTATTGCAAGCACGACTGTAAGGACCACAACTGGATTTACTGCTTTTCCTTCTGCTTTCAAGTTTAGAGTAACAGTGTCTAGAAGCTTATCATTTGAAAAGACATTAACATCGAAGCTATATTGTCCTTCTGATTTAGCACTAGCAGTTACTGTAACTGTCTTGCTTGAACCGGCTGGAACAGCAACAACAGCATTATCAACACTTGAAGATACATCTCCGCTTGATTCTGCAACAATCTTGTATACAACAAGGTCGTTTGTAGGATTTACAAGCAATAGAGAGTACTCAGCATTTTCTCCAACTGCAACGGTCTTTTCTGTGTTTGAAACAATCACATCATTAGGCAAGCTGTTCTGTATAGCAACCTGTCTCTGGAAGTCTGCAACGACATCATCGTTTACAACTTTCACATCAAGAGTGTATACACCAGGCTTGACATCGTAAGGAACTTCAAGGAAGATCCTTCCGCTAACTGTATCATGTTCATCACAGTTATCATCGTTACTACAATCTCTTATTGCCACAAGGTCACCAAAGTAAGCTGTTTTCTGAATTCCTAATGCAGAAATTCCAACAGTAACATACAAGTCGTCAAGATTGTTATAACCAACATTCTTCAAAACAAGATCCACTGGGATTGTTTCTCCAGCTTTTATTGTCTGAGATGTGCTTATAGACTTAACAACTGGGTTGTATGAAGGTCTCTGAACTCTAAGAACCATATCAGTATATTCTGACTTGTAATCTCCATTCCATATCTTTATAGAAAGAGTTGCGTCATCAGAAAGAAGATCCTTAAGCTCTGATGGTACCTGAAGGCTTATTGTTTCTGTGTATGTGTGACCAGCTTCAACATCGAAAGAATTTGATAGGTCATAAACACTATCTTTGTTTCCTTCTATTTCAGCTCTCACCCTTACATCTGTTGCGCTTACATTAGCTGTGAAAGTTACTTTAACAGAAACTGTATCACCAGCTATTACACTTGGGTTGTTGATAACATTTATACCATCAACTTCAACTGTAGTGCAGCTTGCAAGAGGTGTGCTTGTACTTGTCACAAGTGTACCAGGACAAGTGCAGCCAGGTGTGCTAACGTCACACGCACTAACTGTAGCAACTAAAAACAAAGCCACTGCGATTGTACAAAGAGAAACCAAAAGTTTCTTTGTATTCATTTTTGCTCTCATTTTATTTAATTGTGTAGAAAGTTTTTTTCTACAATATATTAGGCTCTGAGTAGTTTATAAAGCTTACTATTGTAGTAATTATATAGTTACACTACAGTTACCTAATGTTCGGACATTTAGTGACGTTTTCCTAGGAGGTGTTACTTTTTGTCAGAAAAAATGGGAACGTTTATCATGGAAAGTACATTTCTTCCTGTACTCTCTTGAAATACTCAGGATAATAATCAAAACCTGCCTTAATCTCTAATTCTTTCTTCCAATAACTAAACTCATGATAATCTCTGATAAAATCATTATACATTTGTGTGCCATAATTTCTGTTCATAAATAATAAAACAGCTTCAAAATCTGGGCGTATAGAAAATTTATCTCCTCCTACAACACTTTTGACAAACCTTATTCTGTCATTAATATAACTATCAGATGTAAACTCAACATCTTTTCTTAATTCAACAAGTTCAATTAATGTTAATTCTATTCCTAATAAATTTTCTACTTCTTTTCGTGCTTTTGCAAAATTTTCATTTACCTTCCTTTTCTTAAAACTTTCACTAAATATTTTTTTCATTAAAAATTCATAATGTAACTATATAAAAATCTATCTAAAAAAAGAAAAAACAAGATGAGGATTTCTCCCCATCAAGATATATTAAAAATTAAAAACTTAACAATTGAATGTTATCGCTTGTTGCTGCAAAATTCTTTGCAACAATTACCTGACACCCTGCGTCTTCTGCAGCATCTATAACTGAACCTGTTACGGTTCCGTCAAGCACTATCGCAAAAGGTTTGTAGTTTATCCTTCTAAGACTTCCTCCAAATCCTCTCGCAGAAATTTCCTTGACTACCCTGAGTGAATTATCAAGAAGGACTGCTTTTCCTGAACCATCATTATCATTCAGGATCTTCTTCAGCTTATCCCTCTCTTCACTTGTAAGTTCGCCTCTCTTTGAAGGTGCTTCATGATGTTCTCGCCTTTGCATATTATCTCTTCTGAGATATTCATTAAGAGGTACTTTTTTCCTGAGGTTCATAAGAATCTCCTTTCCCGTAAGTTCTTCAACTTCTTTTCCATCAGGAGCAACTGCAACAAAATCTATGCTTGCGTTGTCAGAAACATTCTGAACAATGAGTTTTCCCCCTCTGTCTCCATCAACAAAAAGAGTTATCTCCTTCTCTTTACCAAGCTCTTTTATTGCATTTGGAAGCTTTGTTCCATTCATAGCAATTGCATTGTTAACGCCAGCTCTTAAAAGATTAACAACATCTGCCCTTCCTTCAACAACAATTATCTCCTTTCCTGAGATATTACCGCATGGAAGCTTTTCATCTCCATACTCCTGTATGTTTGAAGTCCTTGCAGCATCCTTTATCTCATTTGAAA
>CAZFSJ010000011.1:0-9204 GCA_964521605.1 Candidatus Woesearchaeota archaeon | reverse complement strand
AATACTAAAAAATAATAACTTGTTCCCACGACTTTTTATCTTTCGATTATGATGTATGTGTTCAAAACCCTACTTAAAAACTGGAGAGAGTTCAATATCTTTCGCAAAACTAATATCATTATTGGAAGCTTCTAAATCAATTCCCCTCTGACAATTTGAATTGATAGGTAAATCGTGCCCAACAATCTTTGCATTCTTGACTTCAAAAATTATAGTTTCATTTTCACTAACATTTAAATTAGATAATTTTTCTTTTAAAGAAAAAAGGGATATTGAAGAAAGATTCCCTCCATCATCTTCTTTAACACTAACTCCTGTCCAATAAGTATTATCTCTCAGTGCAAAATACTCTGCTGATGATTCAGGACGATTTGCCCAAATATAAACTAAGGGTATAGATGTTCCAACAACCCCTCTTAACTCCATATGGTCTTGTCTTGTGTATCCAATAATATCAATCTTTTCCCCTTCACAGGGCATTGGAACACCGCAAGGGTGTTTTTGATTTAGATTACAAAATGATTCCAAATACGCTGTAGTTGCAAATTCTCCATCTGGAGTATCCACAAATTTAACAATTATAGGTTTAGGATCACCTTTAGGCCAAAGAAAAAAATAAGCTGCTATTACTAAAATTATAACAGAGACAATTATTAGAATAATAACCCCTCCTTTTTTCATATCATAAATAATAAAACATTATTTAAAAAACTTCTCAAAACATTTTAAAGGAATATGAATCTTTATAATCGCCTTCCAGTTAAATTTATAACTTTAATATTCTTATTTTTATTATGGTGAATCAAATAATTTTAAGCTTCATTAATGAGCAAAAAAATAGGGGTTACACAGCTGAACAATTAAGAAATTCTCTAATTCAACAGGGATATCCTTCTGAAGAGGTAAACCAAGCCATAAATATTTCTTTTGGACAAGTAACCACAAATAATACCTACACTGCAAGTCCAAAAAAACATAAAAAATATTGGATAATAATAGGAATTATTATTTTAGTTTTAATTATAGGAGGGTATTTTTTTCTTAATTCCCAAAAAGATATTAATTCTGTTAAAGGAAATGTAAATGTAGATGAGGAGAATAATTCAGTGAAAGTTACTTTCAGCACTGGTGACCTTCCTAAAAGTGAATGTATTCTTTCAAAAGATTGCCCTGAAGGATTAGAATGCATCCAGGATAGATGTACTACAGTGGAGGATTTTTATAAAGATCATGTTGCCTGTTGTGAAGAAGGTATGCTTATTGAAGGGGTTTCTGAATGTGATTTGGCTAAAAAAAACACTGAAAATGTGGTTTCTTCATGCATGCAATTCGAATGTGAAAACTGCGAGGGAGGGGTTCAATCCTGCGTAATATCCCAAACTAATGGATTTTTTTCCTATTGTGCAGAATGTCTTAGCAGTTTTAGCTGTAAGGAAGGGTTTGCTTGTGAATTTGGTGAATGCGTCCCAGAATAGAAATATGATGCGTGGGGGGCTAAATACTAAAAAATAATAACTTGTTCCCACGACTTTTTATCTTTCGATTATGATCTCTTAAACATGATAATTTATATTCATGAAAACCCTGGGAGATTCTTCAAGCCAACAAATAGTAGACCTGAAGCGTCTCCTGGGTAAAAAGAGGTGATAGTATTCATAGATAATTCAAGTATTTAAACCTTTCGTTTCTGTTACTCTTTAAAAATGACATGTCGTGGTAAACATAGAGTGACAAAGAAAAATTTCATAGTCCTTTAAGAGTCATAAGTATTTTACGTGTAATTTTAATAACTACTTATAAAATATTAATAACTACAAGGGCAAATTGAGAAAATCATAAAGGGTTTTTCTGTGTTCAGGCACTATTGGTGCAATATCACAGATTTTATTGAAATATTCCATATCTTTCAGTTTATCATTCCATAAAGAATTTTTGTATTTCTCTGGAATATTATGAAAAGGATCTTTTATCATCATATTTAGAGCAATATTCAAGAGTTGTGCTTCCAAAAACCTACCAGGTGTATCCTCCTTCCTACTAGATTCAATTATCTTCCTAAAAAAAGGAGAATCCTCTTCAATGACAAAGTTATAACCTACAAGGCCCCCATCAACCTTATCATAAAGGTTAGAAAGTTCTTCTAGAGACATTCCTTGATAATTACTCTTAGTTCTTTTAATCCCAATGCATTCTTGTATAATCTTCTGGAAATTGACTATTTCATTATAAGTCCTTTCATAATCTTGGCCTTCACCCATTTTTCAACATTAATATTAATCTTTATAAAAATTTATATAATGAGAAATCATGATTTTCCTATGGAAAAGCAAGGTGAAACATTTAATAATAATCCTCTAAACTCCCTGAATGAATCTCTTGAGGTATCACCAGATATTA
Source organism: Candidatus Woesearchaeota archaeon (assembly GCA_964521605.1). GTDB lineage: Archaea > Nanobdellota > Nanobdellia > Pacearchaeales > GW2011-AR1 > MWBV01. Next base: position 6,807 of record CAZFSJ010000011.1, on the reverse strand, counting down.
TACCTCCCCCACAAAAGATAAATGTAAAACAAGAGGAAATACAGGACCTCATATTCAGCAGAGAGATAGGATGGCAGGATATTATATATGATTTGATAAACACGGAACAATTAGACCCCTGGGACATAAATCTAATTGTGCTTACGGAAAGATATTTTGAAAAGATACATGAACTTGAAGAGCAAGATTTTTTTGTGTCAAGCAAGGTCCTTCTTGCAGCATCTTTTCTTCTGAGAATAAAATCTGAAATCCTTCTTAATAAATACATAAAAAGCATAGATGACATACTTTTCGGCAATAAGGAAGAGCAAAAAAGACCCGCCCTGGAGAGAATTGAACTTGAAGATGAAATTCCTGAATTAATCCCTAGAAGCCCCCTTCCAAGATTCAAAAAAGTCACATTAAAAGAGCTCATGGAATCTCTCAATAAAGCAATAATAACAGAAAATAGAAGAATAAAAAAAGAGATAATAAACAAGAATGCATTAAGAGAAAGCTCTATCTCTCTTCCAAAAAGAAAATTCAGCATAAAAGACAAAATAATAGAGATAACAGACAGACTTCAGTATCATTTCAATTCAAACCAGGACCAAAAGATGATATCATTTACAGAACTTGCGGGCCAGGAGAGAGAGAAAAGAATAGAACACTTCTCCCCCCTAATGCACATTGAGAACCAGAAAAAAATATGGTTAGACCAACCAGCACATTTCGATGAAATTTACATATGGGAAAAACAACATTACTGGAAGACAAAGGGAAATCCCTTTCTTGACCTTATAACAGACCTTAAAGATGGGACCTATAATGAAGAAATTTCAGATGAAGAATTTGAAAAATTTTCTGACAAAGATGATGAAAGTACTGATATGCAGGAAGAAACAGGTAAGAAAAACAAAAAAAAGAACAATAAACCAAAAACCGATGAAGAGGAAGACATTTACTGAATAAAATGAGATTAGGCATTTTATTTTCAGGAGGAAAAGATTCGGTATATGCAGCCTATCTTGCAAAAAAGATTTACAATCACGAACTCTCATGCCTTATAACTCTTGATTCAAAAAATAAAGACTCTTTTATGTTTCATACCCCAAGCATAAACAAAACTAAATATCAGGCAAAGGCAATGAATATTCCCTTGATTGTAGAAGATACCCTTGGAAAAAAAGAAGATGAACTCAAAGACCTTAAATCAGCAATACAGTCAGCAGTAAAAAAATACCACATACAGGGAATAATCACTGGTGCAATACAATCTGTATACCAATCTTCAAGGATACAAAAGATATGCAATGAACTCAACATAGAATGTTTCAATCCTCTCTGGCAGAAAGATGAATCAACTTACCTTGACGAACTTATAAAAAACAGGTTCAAAGTTATAATAACAGGAGTTTTTGCGTATCCTTTTGATAATTCCTGGCTTGGGAGAGAGATAAATAAAGATTTCATAGATGACATTCAAAAACTCACAGAAAAATACCACATACATCCTGCGGGAGAAGGGGGGGAATTTGAGACCTTTGTTATTGATTGCCCCCTATTCCAACACCAGTTAAAAATAAAAAGCCACAAAGACATTAAGGAAGGAAGCAATAGTTACAGAAGAGAGGTTGATATTGCTTAAAAATAAAAATGTTAAACATATTTTTCTATCTCATAATCGCGCTTATATTCAATATTGCAATATTCATATTCGCATATAATTTAAAGACCGACAAACTTACGGACCTCTCCTATGCTCTAAGCTTTATTATCCTTATACTAATAGGCTTTTTCAGCGTAAGATTTTCAAATTTTAATCTCATTCTTGTATTAATGGTCTTCATCTGGGCATTAAGACTTGGAATTTTCCTTTTTATAAGGATAGGAAAAATGAAAAGGGATAAGAGATTTGATGGAATAAGGGAAAGTTTCTCAAGGTTCTTCGTATTTTGGGCGTCTCAGGGAATCACAGTTTGGATAATACTAATTCCATCATTGCTCTTCTTAGAATCATCAAAAAAAATAACCCTTCTTACTGGAATAGGACTTTTAATATGGTTTACTGGTCTGACAATTGAAACATTTGCAGACCTTCAAAAATATAAATTCAATAAAAAGAATAAAACTGGCATATGGATATCAACAGGACTCTGGAAATATTCAAGACACCCAAATTACTTCGGAGAAATACTCTGTTGGATTGGGATATATTTATTTGTATTTAATTCTCTTGACTTGGCTCAAAGATTATACTCCCTAATAAGCCCTTTATTTATTATAATCATACTTCTATTCTTTACAGGAATACCCAAACTGGAAGAATATGCGCATAAAAAATGGGGAAAAGACAAAGAATACAAAGAATACAAAAGAAAGACAAGCATCCTCATACCCTGGTTTAATAGAGAGTAAAATTATGCCAAACTTTTCGCACAAACCCTCCCTTTATACCACTTTAAAATTAAAAAAATGATTTAATAACTACCTTTTCCTTGAAAAAACATAATAATCAATTACCAAAGAGGTAATTCCTGGGGAAAGAATCGTCGTTCTAAGGATTAGAAATGACGAATTCAATAAGATTAAGGAATAGTCTGATTTTGGCGGACATAGCTCTGGCTTTAACTCTTACAATTTTAATATCCTCAATGCTGGGAGGAAATCAAAGTTTAACTGGATTTGCAACTGAAGATTCCAATAACACCCAGGACAATCAAAATGCTCTTCTTGAAAACCCTCCTTCATCCACAAACCAAACCCCTCCAAATCATGGAAATTCAGGATTCCTCATTAATATAATAACTCCCGATGATACCGATTCATCAGGTCCCCCAACTCAACCAACAAGTTACACTCCTCTTTTATCTCCACCACAAAATCCCCCTCCTCTCCAGAATTCTGAAAAAGACCGCCTGAAAAGCAAAGGTGGAAATAACTGGTGGGATAATTTTGGAAACAATTCCAACACAACAAATTACCCTCCCAATCTGAAAAGAAAACTTCTTAAAATGCCTTCAAGACTCAATATAAAATTCAACAATAAACTGGTCAGCGAAGGGGAAGAGTTTGAAGGAATGGTAAGAATGAGCCTTGACAATGAAAATAACCAGACAATCTCTGCATTTGATATTAATTTCACAAAGGACGTTGACCTTTCAGACATAATTGCAGATTCAGATAATCAGACAGGAAAATCCTTCATACACCATTCCTCCTCAGATGCGCTGGAAAATATAGACCTTTATGTTCCCGTTGTAACCGGAGTAAACACAATAGTTGTATGTCCAGGCGCTTCAAGCTATGATGAGATTTATTACGGGTGCGCAAACCAGGAACTGTTTTACACCAATGATACCAACAATCCAAGACTTGAATTAAGTGCAGACGGACTTTATTACATTGTGCACAACATAACAGGAACAGGAGCCACAGGGGTGAATGTAACCAACATAAGCTCAAGTTCCCAAAATGCAACCCCTCCTGGTGAAATCCCTGCAATTGCAGGAAATATAACTGAACTTCTTTTCCCTGACAGCTCAGGAACAACCCAGTCATGGGCAGGTTATTATGGAAATGTAACTGGAACAATCCAGCTTGCAGACAACAAAGATAATGTTCTGTACAATTGGACGCTTGCATCACCAGAAGGGGAGATATTTGCATCAACAAACAATTCAATATCATGGTACAACCTTCAGTGTTTCAATTTCACAGCAACGGGAACATACGAAGATGAAAGCGGAAATTCAGGGGGAACAAACCTGCATGGAACCAATCTTACTCTTCTGGAAAACCAGTATAATATAAAATCAACAAGCATGGATGGGGTTGATGAAACTTTCTCCTTGATTGGTGCAGGAACCCATAACCCTTTTTATGTCAATTACAGGCAGTTTAATGAGGGGGAGTGTCAAAATACCAGGATATTCGACTCTTCGGGGACAGGCAATAATGGGCATTTTGAAGAAGCATTGATGTATGAGCCGACAACCTTCAGTGTAGTTTTCGCATCTATCTTAAATGAAGACATAATGGGATTTGATAACCGAACACATGATTTTGAGATGATTGTCCTTGAAGATGGACATCTTTCAGACATTCTACCAACAACATATTATTTCTATGCAGTCATGTTCTAAAAACAAAGTTTTTTAACTCTCGTGACTTCAGATAAAAATGGGAATATTCAGTTTTTTAAAAAAAGCTTTCAAAGAACCTGAAAAAGAAAGTGAAGAAAAGGAGAAAAAGATAACTCTTTCCGAAGTGGAAGATGCTGTTCAGGAAAAAGAAGGGGAGACAGAAAAAAGAGAAAAGCATGAAATAAAAAAGATAGAGGCAAGGATAAAAGAATTCACAGAGGAAATAAAAGACAAGATAACCATATTAAATGAAGTTAATGTGGAAGCAAAAGAAAAAAATGAGAAGGTTAAATCAACTGTCAATGAAGGAAGAAAAAAATACACAGAACATCTTGAGAAACTGATAGAAAGTCTGGAAGATGTAGTGAATTTTGGTTCAATAGGAAAAGTTAATCTTAAGAAAGTCACGGAAGATATCAATTCAGCTTTCATACGTTTTAATACCCACTCTGGAAAAAGCTACGAGCGTGCAACAATACTTATAGGAAAAGAGATGGGAAGTATAAAAGAGGCAATGAAGAAGTTCTCCACTGAACTTATAGAATTATTCAATGAAGACCAGGAGCTTATATCGACCTCAAAAAAATTAACCCAGATAAAATCCAAGCTTGAGGAACTAAAAAAGATAGATGAAGAGCTTATAAAATCTGAAGAAGAACTAAAAAACATAATTCTTGACATAAATACAAAAGAAAAGCTAAAAAAAGAAAGGCAGGAAAATTTGGATAGGATAAAAAAGAGTCAGGAGTATCTAGATAATTTGGAAAAAAAGAATAATCTTGAATTTAGAAAAAATGAAATAAGGAAAGAGATACAAGGGCTTAGGACAATGATTGATTTCAAGGGCCTTTCAAACTTCTATCATATTTTTGAGGATAGGATGGAAGTAGTGAAACGCTATAGGGATAATTTTTCAGAAGAATTCAGAGAAGATAATGGAAACAGACTTCTTAATCTTCTTAATGAGTCAAAATTAAACACAGAAGAAATATATGATAAGATAAAACAGATAAAAGAATGGAGAGAAGAGCTGGAAAAGAAGAAAAAAGAGATAAAACCGGATGAAACAGTTGCTCTTTCTTCTGAGATAGAAAGTGGAGAAGCAGCAGTGAAAGAATCAATTAAGGAAAAAGAATGGGCAGAAAGCAAAAAACAAGGGATTCTTGAAACAAAGAAGAACATGCTTGATTCCATAAAAAAGAACCTTAAACAGGTAGGGATTATACTTGAAGAATAAGGACAGATTTATAAATTTTAATTTTCTTTATACCTCATGGGTGATGATGAAGAGGAAAAAATAAGAGGGGTTGATGAAAAAGATCCCATAAAAGAGGGCCTTCTTGAAGAAGAGGCAAAAAAACTAAGCAGAGATGTTGCAAGAAAGCATATCTATGTAAAGAACAAAGAGAGATACCCTCTTCCCTTTGAAGAGTACAAAATACATCACATAGATGGAAATCTTTTCAATACCGCAATAAATAATATATATTTATGCACAAAGACACAGCGTAATGCAATATATGCAGAACAGCTTAAGAGAGGAAAACCCTTCTCCTCTTCAAGAGAGATAGATTTGTTTCTTGAGAAACTTGGAAGGGTTTCAAGAGAAATATCCAAAGACAAGGGGGTGTATAAAAAGACCTCACAAAAAATACCTCTATACTGGAGACAAAGAGAAATACGCCAAAGACAGCCAGCCATAAAACAGGAAGACCCCCATCCTGAATTAAGAGAGGAGATTATAGAAGAAATAAGAGAAGCAGAAGACAGAATAGAACAAAAAAAAGAAGAAAGCAGATTCTACACCCTACCTCCAAAAAGACACCCCGAATTAAGAAAGGAGATTATAGAAGAAATAAGAGAGCAGAAGACAAACAAAAAGGGATACACAGAAGGAGATTCACTTCACAGGAAAGGATAATTCTTATTATAGGGGTGTTTGCAATACTTCTGCTTTTTGCATTTGTAATGCGTGATTCAATATTTAACAGAAGCGAGGAGATAAAATCCCTTCCTTTTAACTATTCAAATTCTAAGCTTTATCCAGAAGATTCCTCTGAACAAATTTTCAATTATGAGATAAGAACAGATAAATATTTCATGCTTGTTACCAACAACAGAGATGATGAATTAAATCTTAAAATAACATATAACAGATATTCAGAAGCCCTTGAGATAGATGAAAATAAAACTATAGGAGCCCATATTCCTCCACATGATGAAGTCCTTTTGAAAGATTCCGGATTTTCAAGAGACCTGGGATGCCTTCATGAAGACTGCACAGTAAGTATTATATCATCAGAAAAATTATAAAGAAATTATGAATATGTTGCTCTCATCTCATTAATAAGATTATTTGCATATTCTATAAGCATATATGCAAGGTCCTCAGGTATCTTCTTTCCACTCTGTGCCTGAACTTCATTTATGAATGCATTGAGCATATTGATTGCCGGTATATACTTATCTCTATCCACACTTGAGGCAACATTATCTATCTTAGAAGTAAGACTGTTAACTGATGAAGCGGTTATCTCTCCAGAAGTTGAAGCAGAGAGAATTACCTCCTGCAACCCCCCTACGCTATCTGTACATCCATTAGAATCAGCATCTCCTCCAACCGGACTATCAAAAGGACAAAGGTCATCAGTATTAAGGATACCATCTCCATCAATATCCTCAA